>JAHJAP010000099.1 GCA_018813805.1 Patescibacteria group bacterium | reverse complement strand
TAAAATATAATTTATTTTTTTTATTAATTGATAAAAACGTCGTAGTTTTATTTCCTTTTTACATTCTTCTGAAATTAGATTTAAAACTATCATAAGATAATATTATATTTCATCTACAAGAACGCCTCTTATTGCCAAGCCAATGGCTGTTGCAAAAATTGAACTAACATCTTGAGTAATAGATAAAGTTTTTTTATTGTTAAGCAAATTAAGATCAAGAATATATTTTTCATTAAGTATTTCTAAAAATTTATTTTTAGTTTCAGCCAAATTAATTAACACATTGCCGATTTGTGTTTCAATCCCAATGTTTTGCTTGATAGTTTCAGTTAGATTTTTAATATTAGCGCCTCCGCCACAAATTAGAATTTGATTAATAGCGCCTCGATGAGCAAAATGAGTGTTATAAAATTCTAAAGCTTCTTTAGTTTTGTTCGTTAATTTTTTTATAACATCAATTAAAATATTTTTAATTATTTTTTGGTCATTGTTTTTAATTAAATCGCAAGTAATTTTTGTTTTTTCAGCAAGTTTTGAATTTAATTTTAAGGTTTTTGTGATATTGTCGGTAATTTGTTGGCTAGAAATAGGCACGCTAACAGTAAAAAGAATTGTATTTTTTGAATAGAAAACCATTGAAGTGTGGCAGGCGCCAATATCAATAATAATATAATTATTCGCGTTAGCAATTGTTTTTTGCGATTCTTGGCAAACAACAGTAGCAGAAGGAAATGTTAAACAGCTTACTTCTTCTGCTAGCAAACTGCGACAAAGAGAAACTGATTCAATTTCCAACGCACTAATAAATAATTTTGCTTGATTAAACAAATCAACATATTGATTAACAATGTTTTGAGGAGTTGCGCCAATTAAAATCAACTGTTTATCAGGCAAATTATCAATTACTTGCCAATCATAATAAATTTCATTTATTGACATTGGAATGTGTTTTTCAATTTCTTGATGTATAATTTCCGTTAAAGGATCGGGTGTTTTTTTAATTTCAATTAATTTTATAAAAGTTTTTGATTCTGGCAAACATGCGATTATTTCTTCTGAAGTAATCTGACCATAAATTGGTTTAGCAATTATTTTTTTTATAGCTTCAATTAATTTTAATTGATTTTTTATTATTCCATTTTCAATAATACCACTTGGTAAATTGGTTTTACTAATAGCTTGAATTTTAATTTTATTATGGCTTTTATTAAGTTGAACTAGTTTAAGCGATAAATCAGAAATATCTAAGCCAATGGGATAAATTGAATTATTGTGCAAAAACATATTAATATTATAACATAATTTTAAATTAAATAACAGAAGATAAAGAATACATAGGCATAATAATTGCTATAGCCATGCCTCCAACAATTATTCCAAGAAATAAAATTAATATTGGTTCAATAATCGCGGGTAGATTACTCATGGTTTGATCAACTTCATTTTCATAAAATTGAGCTAATTCATCTAAAATATAATCAAGCTCGCCTGTTTTTTCTCCGATTGTAATCATTTGAATAACAATTTGAGAAAAAAGATCAGGATAATTACGAACAGCGTCGCTTATCTTTCCTCCTTTTTTAACCTTGTTAGCTATTTCTTTCAAGGCATTGCGATAGTGAAGATTATTTATAACATTGGCAGTTATTTGAAAACTTTTAATAATCATAATATCAGTTTTAAGAAGAGAGCTCATTGTTCTAGCAAAGCGAGCCAAGTTAATTTTTTTAATAATTGGCGAACAAATGGGTGTTTTTAAAAGTAATTTTTGAAAAATAAATTTGCCTCGATGAGTTTTTAAAATTTTGATAAAAAGAATAATAAATATAATCAAACTAACAGAAAATAATATACTATGTTGTATTAAAGTATCACTAAAACCAATAAGTAGTTTGGTGGGTAGAGGTAATTCAGTGTTTAATTCTTTAAATATACTTGTTATTTGCGGCACTACCACCAGCATCATAAAAGCGCCGATGCCAATTATGGCTACAACAAGTACTACTGGATAAATTAAAGCGCCCTTAATTTTAGAAATTAATTCATGTTGTTTTTTAAATTGAATATAAAGTTGTTGTAAAACTTCTTCCAATTTTCCTGAAATTTCACCTGACTCTATCATATTAATAAATAGTTGGCCGAATATTTTTTCATGTGGTTTTAAACTTTCAGTAAAAGTTGTGCCCTTTTCCACATTAGAAGAAATATCATTAATAATTTCTGAGAATTTTTTATTAGAAGTTTGTTTTTCTAAAGTTTTAAGGCAAACTAATAAAGAAATGCCAACCTTAAGCATGATGCTTAAATGTTGAATAAAAAATAGTTTTTCTGACAATGGAATACTGCTAAATTTTGTTGAAATTTTTTTGATTTTGCTAGCTAAAGTATTTGAATTATTTTTTGTTAAAACAATTTTGTTTGATTGATTATTGGTTTGTGGTAAATTTATTGTCATTATTTTAAAATTAAAAATTATTCTTTTGTTACCCTCATAACTTCCTCAATAGTAGTAATGCCATTTTTAGATTTAATAAAACCATCCTCAACAATAGTTAGCATGCCTTGTTTAATGCCTTGTTTTTTTAATTCTAATGAACTGGCTTTTTTTAAAATAAGCTCTGACATTGTTTCAGTTATTTCAAGCACTTCATAAATACCTATTCGTCCTTTGTAGCCGCTATTAGAGCATTGTTTGCAACCTTTGCCACGATAAAATAGTAATGCTTCAAGTCCTTTTTTAGTATCAACAATAACTTTTTCTTTTTGTAAAGTTTCCATAATACTTTCAATATTTAGTTGCTGTTTAATTTCGTAAATTGTTGATTTGTTTAATTTATAACTTTGAATACAGTTTGGGCATATTTTTCTAACTAAACGTTGAGCAATAATTACATTTGTAGTGGAAGCGATTAAAAAAGATGGAACTCCCATGTCAGATAAACGCGGCAGAGTAGTAACAGCATCATTAGTATGCAAAGTTGATAAAACTAAGTGGCCTGTCATGGCGGCATGAATAGCGATTTCAGCTGTTTCTTGGTCGCGAATTTCTCCAATCATAATAATGTTTGGATCTTGACGTAAAAATGCGCGAAGTCCTGCGGCAAAAGTATAGCCAATTTTTGGATTGACTTGTGATTGATTGATACGCGGCATGCGATATTCAATTGGATCTTCAATAGTAACAATATTTACCTCAGGAGTGTTTAAAACATTAAGCATTGTATAAAGAGTAGTAGTTTTTCCAGAACCCGTTGGTCCTGTTATTAATATCATGCCATGCGGTTTGGCAATATTTTTTTTAATAATTGCCAGACTGTTAGGTTGAAATCCTAGTTGCTCTAAATTTAAAATTTGTGTTTTTTCACTTAAAAGACGCATGACAATTTTTTCACCATCAAAAGTTGGAATAATGGAAACACGAAAAGAGATTTTATAATTTTTAGTGGAAATTTTAAATCGTCCATCTTGAGGTAGGCGGTGTTCATCAACTTTTAAATTAGCTAGTATTTTAATGCGAGCAATAATGCCTAATTGCGCGTCTTTTGGTAAAATCATAATATTTTTTAAAATACCGTCAATTCTATAACGAACAATTGTATTTTTTTCTTCTGGTTCAATATGAATGTCGCTAGCTTCTTCAAAAATAGCATATTCCAGCAATGTATCTACAATTCTGACAATTGGCAGATATTCAGCTATTTTTTTTAAATTTTCAGTATCATTTATGTCAGTTTTTTTAAGAGTTAAATCTTTAAATTTAGCGTGTAAATTTTTATGATATTGTTTTAAGGCTTCTTTAATTCCATCGGGGGTGGTTAAGTAAATTTCTGGATCTAAACCTGTCTTTTTTTTAATAAATTCAAAAGTTTCTAAATCCCCAGGATCAAGAGTGGCAATTTTTATTATTTTATCAGTGTTAGCAAAGGCGATTAATTGATGCGTTGTTGCAATTGACTCAGGGATGCTTGTTAAAATATCATTGCGAATTAATTGGTTTTTAAGATCAATATATGGTACATTAAAAAAATTAGCAGCGCTTTCATAAAGAGTAATAGTAGAAATAATTTTTTTTTCAATTAAGTAATCTTCAATTTGTTTATTAATTTTTTTTGCTTCAATCATTAATTTGTCAAATTCAGAAGCAGATATAATTTTAGTTTTAATTAAAATTTGTTTTATTTGTTCATCGTTAAGCATTGGTTTTAATATAAATTATAAGTAACATAATTATAACATAAGATTGCAAAAAGAGTAAATAATATGGTAAATTAATATATATGACTATAGATTGGTTAAAGATAACTAATTATTTTTATTTTAGCCGTAAAAATTTAGCGGAAATTAGTTTATATTTATTAAGACTTTTTTCATCCGGAAAAACTCTTCCGGCAGAATAATCAAAATTCAGATTCAGACCCATTTTATCGCGAAAAATTTTCGGTATCTGCACGGTCCCTATATCCTCGGCTTTCCTGTCATGATTGCATGCTTCAGCGATTAATATCCCG
>JAHJAP010000098.1 GCA_018813805.1 Patescibacteria group bacterium | reverse complement strand
TCAACAAAAATTGCCAAATTATTTAATTTAATTTTAAACTTATCAGGCAAACTGTTTAATGCTTGACTAACCAATTCTTCAAATTGTTGATTATTAATTTCCATAGAGTATTCGGTGACAGACCCTTGTTCAAATTAGCTGGCATTTTATGAATTAGCTCGAACTGAATTCAAAAAAAGGTTTTAAACTATTTTTTAAAAGCGCCCGCCCACGCTTTTAAAAGCAAAAAATTCATTAACGGGCAAAGCCCGACTTTAGGCGATTTCAAGTTTTTCTCACGAGTGAAACTCGTGGTAAAATATTAACATATTTTACTTTTGGCGGCAAATTATAGTCTTGTTCACTGTGGATAATATCTAATGACTATACAAATATATTTGGACTAGAAACTCCGGTATAATTATTAAACTTTTAGGATAAAAAAGGCGAAAATCAAATTGAAAATTAAATTTTTAATTTTTCAATTAATTTTAACTAAGTAAGTTAAGATATAAATAATACCTCAACTTAATTATCTTTAATTTTGAGATAAAAAAGGGGGCCTGATTTTACTCAGGCCCTTTTTTATTCTGCTTTTTTGTAGATAGGAAATACTTCTCCAATTTTTTGTTCTGCTTTAACAGGATAATATTGCCATCCGGTACTAAGATTAGCATTGTTAAGCTGTTTTTTAATCTTTTCTGTGGAAAACGGAAGAAACGGATTTAAAACGACTTGCAATGCCGATATGGCCTGGACACAAACATTTAAAACATGTCCGGCCTTCCCCTTGTCGCTCCTGATAGCGACCCATGGAGCATTATCATTGATGAACTTGTTACAGTCATCAACAAAGACAAATACCCCCTTAACCGCTTCTCTAAATTTACCCTGCTCAATGAGTTTGCCTACTTCCTTAAAAATGTTTGAACAACTTTCAAGGATTTTTTTCTCCTGATCGGTTTCATACTTGTTGTCCCCTTCCGGTATTCGGCCTTGGAAATTTTTATTAATAAAACTCAAAACCCTATTAACAAAATTTCCAAATTTACCAGAAAGTTCAGAGTTGGTCCTTAAGTAATAATCCTTCCAGGAAAAATTGCCGTCAGCGGTCTCTGGACCATTGGTTACGAGATAATACCTTAAAGTATCGGGTTCGTAATTTGCCAAGAATTCCGGTAGCCACACCCCCCAATTTCTACTTTTCGAGAACTGTTTACCCTCGTAAGTAAAGTACTCCGACGATAAAATCACGCTTGGCAGATGCAAACCACCTAGACCAAGAAGAATGGCCGGCCAAATTACTGTGTGAAAAAGAATATTGTCTTTACCATGAACGTAATAATGGGTTACATCTTCAGACGTCCAGTAATCCTGCCACCTATCTTTTTGCTCTCTTAGTTTTGCCCATTCTTTGCTGATCGAAAGATAGCCACAGACAGCCTCAAACCAAACATAAATACATTTCCCATTATATCCCTCAAGAGGAATTGGTACGCCCCAATCAGAATCTCTGGTTATAGCTCTATCCTTAAGACCTCCTTCCAAAAAACTGATTGTAAAGTTAGTGGCATTAGCTCTCCAACCTTCCGACTTCTTAACCCAATTTATCAACTCTTCCTGAAAAGAACTAAGTTTGAGAAAAAAATGTTCAGTATCTCTCCAAACGGGGGTTCCGCTACAGACTTTACATCTCGGTTTTATCAAATCATTTGGGTCAAGGATATTCCCACAGTTATCACACTGATCTCCCCGAGCATTATCGAAATTACATTTCGGACACCACCCCTCAACATACCTGTCAGGAAGAAATCTTTGGCAATGCTCACAATAAGGAAGATTTTGATTCTTTTTGTAAATATAACCCTTATTCAGCAAATTCAAAAATGCATCCTGAACGACTTCTTTGTGCGTTATACTCGTAGTTCTTGAAAAAAGATCATACGAAAAACCGAGACCATCAATTAAAGTTTCCCTAAACTCCTTGTCATACTTCTCCACAATGTCAATGGGGTTGATATTTTGCTTCTCAGCTTCCACAACTATCGGGGTGCCATGGCAATCACTTCCAGAGACAAACAAAACGTCGTTTCCCTTTAACCGAAAATATCTCGCCAAAATGTCAGCTCCAATTAAGCTTGAAACATGACCAAGATGTAACGAACCATTAACATATGGCAAAGCCGCACCAATAAAAATCTTTCCTTTGCTGTTCATAGTATTTCTCCTTTCTGAATGGATTTGTTTAAAGATCGAAAAATATTAAAATTTTGAAAAATAAACAAATTTTCAAAATTAAATATTAACATTATATTATACATCAAACTTTTAATTATGTCAATACTATAATTTTTTTTCAT
>JAHJAP010000097.1 GCA_018813805.1 Patescibacteria group bacterium | reverse complement strand
GCGATTACGGGCTTCGAGCCAATCATCACGCGAAAACCAGGCGAACTTCTGAATGTATAATGTATCAGAACCCAGCGCCGAAATCGAATTGTAGAACGCATCATTTAAACCGCGTATTATGGATAAAATTCCAATTAAAAAAATTTTTAAAAATGTATATCAACAAAAAGGATTTCCTAGCGGTCCTTTTGATGTATGTCTTATTTGTAGGTGCGGAGAGACAAAAAAAGGTGGTGCATGTTGTGAAAAAGGAGTTTATGTAGACAAAGAATCGTATGATCTTATTATAAAGCATAAAAAAAAATTGGAAGAAAAAATTGGAATTAAAATTAAGGAATGTTTTGATGAACAATGGTCAGAAGACACAGAATATTTAGGTAAAAAAGGAATTGGCACAAAAGTAAAAAATGGTACTTGTGTATTTAGAGTACACCCAAAGCAAGGATGTGAAATCGTAAGTTTTGTTTTGAAGAATAATCTACCAAAAAGAATGATACCATCGGCTTGCAGGCTTTATCCCATAACATGGGACAAGGGGGAGCTGTTTCTTGAAAAAATAAAAAAGAACTGCGTATGTATTAATAAAAATAATAAAACAAAGAGGTTAATTTACGAATCACAAAAAGAGGAAATAGATGATATTTTTTCTTTTGAATAGTCGGTTTTGAAATCATTTTAATGAGTTTTATAAAATTATTTTTATGGAAAATAAAATAAGAAATTTTTGTATAATTGCGCACATAGATCATGGCAAGTCAACATTGGCTGATAGAATGTTGGAAATCACAGGAACTATTGAAAAAAGAAAATTAAAAGAGCAGATTCTGGATAGAATGGACATAGAAAGAGAGCGGGGGATTACAATAAAACTTCAGCCTGTAACAATGGAGTACCAAGGATATATTTTAAATTTGATTGATACTCCAGGTCATGTTGATTTTACTTATGAAGTTTCGCGTAGCTTAGCTGCTGTTGAAGGAGCTGTTCTTTTAGTTGACGCTAGCCAAGGAATTCAAGCTCAAACATTAGCTAATTTATATTTAGCTTTAGATCAAAATTTAGTAATTATTCCAGTTGTTAATAAAATTGATTTACCAACTGCTAATGTAGAAAAAACAAAAAAAGAAATAATAAAACTTCTTGGTTGTAATGAAGAAGAAATTATTTGTTCTTCGGGTAAAACAGGCGAAGGTGTTGCAGAGATTTTAGCAACAGTAATTAAAAAAGTACCCATGCCTAAAGCCTTGATTATTAATTATGGGAATTTAGCATTAACAGACAAAGAATTAAAAGAAAAAAATGTTGATGTTTTGCGTGCTTTGATTTTTGATTCTAATTATGATGAATATCGCGGCGTGGTTGCTTATATAAGAATTTTTAATGGACAAATTAAACAGTATGATAAAATTACTTTAATGGCCACTAATGCTAAAAGCGAAGCTTTAGATGTTGGAATTTTTAAGCCTGAATACAAAGCAACTGGCAAATTAGTAACAGGCGAGATTGGTTATATTATTACTGGCTTTAAAAGTGTTAGTGAATGCGGAGTTGGTGATACAGTTATTTTAACCAAAAAAGAAAATAAATTAGATATTCAACCTCTTAAAGGTTATAATGAAATTAAGCCAATGGTTTTTGCTGGTGTTTTTCCTAGAGAAGGCAATGAATATAATGAATTGCGTGAAGCTATTTTTAAATTAAAATTAAACGATGCTGCTTTAATTTATGAACAAGAACATTCTGAAGCCTTGGGATTTGGTTTTAGATGTGGTTTTTTAGGATTGCTTCATTTGGAAATTTTTCAGGAAAGATTAAAAAGAGAATATAATTTGGATTTAATTGTTACTATTCCTAGCGTTGCTTACAAAATTTATTATAAAAAAAATACAGAGGAAATAATTCGCAGTCCACAAAAATTTCCTGATCCATCAGAAATAGAAAAAATCAAGGAACCTTGGGTGAGCTTGGATATTATTACACCAAAAGATTATTTAGGAGCGATTATGAACTTACTTCAAAATAAAAGAGGAATTTATAAAAACACTGAATACTTAAATGAATCACGAATTATTCTTCATTATGAAATTTCTATGGTAGCTATTTTAACTGATTTTTATGATAAAATAAAAAGTGTTAGCTCTGGCTACGCCTCAATTAATTATGAATTTTTGGAATATCGTTTGGCTGATGTTGTTAAAATGGATATTTCAGTTGCAGAAGAACAAATAGAAGCATTAACTATTATTGTTTATCGCGACGAAGCGTTTAAGCGCGGAAAAGAAATCGTTAACGCATTAAAAGAAACTTTGTCAAAAGAAATGTTTGTTATTAAATTACAGGCAATGATTGGAGGTAAAGTTATTGCTGCTGAAAGAATTTCTGCTTTACGCAAAGATGTGACTGCTAAACTTTATGGTGGGGATGTTTCTCGCAAGCGCAAGCTTTTAGAAAAACAAAAAAGAGGAAAAAAGAAAATGATGGTGTCTGGCAAGGGCAGCGTAAAGATTCCTTCTGATGCTTTTATAAAAATTTTAAAAAGATAAAAATTATGAAAAGAAAAACATTACAAAAAATAGTTTGGAGCGTTATTTCAATTATAGTTATTCTTTCTATGGTCCTTTGGACTATTGGTATTGCTTTTATATAATCTATGTATAATTGGAAAATTTTTCCTAAAATTAGTGAAAAACTAATAAAACAATATTTGGATTTTCATCCAATAATTTTACAATTATTGATTAATCGCGAATTAAAAGAAAAAAAAGAAATAGAAAAATTTTTTCAAGCTGATTATAATAATTTATCTGATCCATTTTTATTTAAAGACATGCAAGAAGCAGTAGCTCTGGCAATTAAACATATTAAAGAGCAGAATTTAATAATAATTTATGGAGATTATGATGCTGATGGAATAACAGCAACAGCAGTATTGGCTGAAATTTTAAATATTTTTAAAGCTAAAATTAAAATTTATATTCCAGCTAGAGCAAGCGAAGGTTATGGTTTGAATAAAAAAGCCATTGATGAATTAGCGCAAGCCAATGCAAAATTAATTATTACTGTTGATAATGGCATTCGCAATAAAGAAGAAGTTGCTTATGCCAAAAGCTTGGGATTAGATATAGTTATTACTGATCATCATGAGCCTCCATTTGATAAAATTGATTGGCCAGATTGTTTAATTATTAATCCAAAAGCTGAAAATTATTTTTATAAAAATTTAGCTGGAGTTGGAGTGGCCTTTAAATTTGCTCAAGGCTTGATTAAATATTCTAAACTAGATGAACAATTAAAAAATAAATTAAAAGAAAAGGCTTTGGATTTAGTTGCTATTGGCACGATTGCTGATATGGTAAGTTTATTAGGTGAAAACAGAATATTGGTTATTAAGGGTTTAGAAATTATAAATAAACAAAAGCGAATTGGCATAGTCGAATTAATGAATGTGGCGCAAATAAATAATAATGTGCATAAAAAAATAAATGCGTCTAATATTGGCTGGCAAATTGCGCCTAGATTAAATTCTGCTGGAAGACTTGATCATGCTAATACAGCTTATGAGCTTTTAATTACAACAGATAAAGATGAAGCGCAAGATATAGCTAAAAAATTAAATAATAAAAATAGTGAAAGACAAAAAATAACAGAAGAAATAATTATTTATTGCGAGCAAATTGTTGAAAAACAAATAAAAAATGATGAAATTTTAATAATCTGTTCGCCAAACATAGAAAATGACAATCAAGAACATTGTTGGCCAGAAGGAGTAATTGGGTTGGTGGCTGGTCGTTTAAGTGAAGAGTATGCAAGACCTGTTTTAGTAATTACTAAAATAAAAAATGAAATAAAAGGTTCAGGTAGAAGTACAAAAGCATTTAATATAATTAAAGCAGTTGAACAATCATGCCAATATTTAATTAAATTTGGCGGACATGCTCAGGCTTGCGGTTTTTCTCTAAAAAATAAAGATAATTTAAATAAATT
>JAHJAP010000013.1 GCA_018813805.1 Patescibacteria group bacterium | reverse complement strand
TTAATTCAATTATTGAAGTTCTTTTAAAAATTTCTGAATTAAGTTTGCGTTTTCCTCAAATTAAAGAAATCGATTTAAATCCAATTAAAATTTTTGAAAAAGATTGCTCAGTTCTTGATTTTAAATTTATTTTATTCTAATCAAATAAGTTCAGACACATATTGGACTTTGTATTCAAAATAACTTTGGCTAATACAAGAGTTTTTATTTTAAGAATTATTATGTTATAATAGCATTGGTTAATATTAATTTATTATTTTAACAAATATGCAAAATTTATTAAGAAAAATTAATAAAAAAATCAATGGTCTTATTTTTACTTTTATAACTAGCGGGATTGTTTTATTAATGTTAGGGATTCTTGTTATTTGTACTAATTTTGTTCTGCGGCTGATTGTGGGATTATTGATTTTGGTAATCTCTTACAGTTTGTTTTATGGCGGTTTTAAAATTTGGTCAATAAGAAAAGAAATTATTAAATATTTGAAATTATCATAATATTTATGGTTAATAATCCAACAATTATTAAAAAAACAGCAAGTTCTTTAACAGTGACGGATAGTACAAAAAATTT
The DNA here is from genome assembly GCA_018813805.1 of Patescibacteria group bacterium. Lineage (GTDB taxonomy): Bacteria > Patescibacteriota > Patescibacteriia > Patescibacteriales > GWC2-42-12 > JAHJAP01. Next base: position 1,609 of record JAHJAP010000013.1, on the reverse strand, counting down.
ATTCAAAATTATTTATAATGAAAAAAATAAAATTGACAGTCAAGATGATGCGCCAAAAATTAAAGTTTCTGAATTAATTTCTAAAATGGCTTTTTATTATGAAAAAATTCGCAATTTAGTAGATTATAAAGAAGAATATTTATTGCGAAAAAATGCTATTCAAAGAATTTTAAAAAGGCACATAATTATTGAGGGCGCGATTAGAGAATTAAAACCAGAGGAAATTGCTAAGCATTTATTAATAGAACTTATTAGGGCTGCTTATTTGTCTAACAATAAAATACCAGAGACTAAAATAGGTGAAGTGGCTGTTGTTATTACTAAGTATATAAAATTAAAAAATTTATGTTTGCAAAAGTTGGTTGATAATAATGGGAAACATAAAACAATTAAATGGATTTTAGCATTAGCTGCTTCGGAAATTGAAGAAAAATTAAGTGATAATTTAATTATTAAAAAAACAATTAATGATATTTATGAACTTTTAAAAGTTAATGTAAAATTTCCAGATCAATATCAGCAAGACAAAGAAATTCAAATATATATTGGTATTCATCAGATTTATTTAAAATTTGATCGTGATATGCTGGAATTCCAATTGTTTAAATATTTTATTGCTAATTGGTCAATGGCTGGTGATAATGAAATTGTTAAAGTTGTTAATAATTTAGACAAATTGCGTCTATCTATTGATAAACAAATTAATCATCCTTTGGCAAATCAATTAGCTAAAATTATTAATCAATATACGATTTTTTATACTGTTTTAAATGATGTAATAGAAGAGAATCCTGTAGGCGTGTATGAGTATTTAAAAGAAGATACTCAAACTTTTCGACAAGTAATTAAAAAGTTTTGTAATATTCGTTATCATGCTATATCAACCAAATTAAGGCGGGCAGCAACGCGTAGCATTATTTATGTTTTTTTAACTAAGACAATTTTAGTTATTATATTAGAAGTTCCTGTAATGTTATGGCTTAACGAAGCAATTAATTATAATTTTTTAGCTATTAATGTCAGTTTCCCGCCGTTATTATTATTTTTAATGGTTTTATTTACTCGCATGCCGTCAGATAATAATTCAGCTAAAATTATTGAAGGTATTGAAGAAATTGTTTTTGAGGAAAAACGTCGTCGCGAACCTTATCAGTTGCATCAAATAACTAAACGTGGCAAAGGAGTTAATGTGGTGTTTGGATTTTTTTATGCTGTTACTTTCTTTTTATCTTTTGGTTTAGTGATTTGGTTTTTAAATAAAATTCATTTTAATTTTGTTAGTATTTTGATTTTTCTTTTCTTTTTGGCTTTGGTTAGTTTTTTTGGCACTAGAATTAAAAAAGTAACAAAGGGAATGTTTGTCGTTGAGCATAAAGAAAATATTATTGCTTTAATTATTGATTTTTTATTTATACCAGTGGTTGCTGTTGGCAAATGGCTTAATGAAAAATTTTCACGGATTAATATTTTTGTTTTTGTTTTAGATTTTATTATTGAAGCGCCATTTAAAATTTTTGTAGAAATTGCTGAGGATTGGACTAAATATATTAGGGAAAGAAAAGAAGAAATAACATAGGGAAAAATTTAAATAAATTAAAAATATATGAGA
>JAHJAP010000096.1 GCA_018813805.1 Patescibacteria group bacterium | reverse complement strand
TTTTTAATTATAATTTTTTTTCTAATTAATTTTTTTTCTATTAAACAAATTTATCAAGAAGTAATGTCTGGTAAAGAAAATTTAGAACAAACTATAAACTCTATTCAAATACAAAATTTTAATCAAGCTAAAATTTTCGCGCAAAATTCAAGTAATAATTTTTCAGCTGCTATTAATAATGTTGAAAAACTTAAAAGTTGTTTATTAATTAGATTTTCGTCTTATTTAAAAAATCAAATTAACGACATTGAATATGTATTAACAGCAGCAGAATCTTTAAGTCGAGCAGCTGGGCAATCAGCTAGTTTTGGGCAAAGCTTAAAAGATGTTATTAATAATGAAGAAAAATCAATTTTTTCTAAACTTAGTCAACAAGAAAAACAAAGTATTTTAAAATATCTTTATCAATCTGGACCTGAATTAAATGGATTAAAAGCTAATGTCAATTTAGCTTTAATTTATTTGAATCAAACTAATTTGGATAACTTGCTTTATCCTTTAAAAGATAGAATTAATGAATTAAAATTTCAATTAGCTCAAGCTGAATTATTATTAGATAAAGCCATATCAATAACAGAAATTTTACCAATTTTAGCTGGTTATCCAGAAAAAACGAAATTTTTGGTAATCCTAGAAAATAATGACGAATTGCGACCAACTGGAGGTTTTATTGGCACTTATGGTATTTTAGAAATTGATTCAGGAGATATTATTGAATTTACTACTCATGATATTTATCACTTAGACATGCCAATTAAAGATAAATTGCATATTATTCCACCAGAACCATTAAAAAAATATTTAGGAGTTGATTATTGGTATTTACGCGATGCAAATTGGTCGCCAGATTGGCCAACTAGCGCTAAAAAAATTGATTGGTTTTATCAAGCTGAAAACAAATTGCATGATCAAGCTAGCGCTGTTAAAGACAATTCAAAAGAGTTTGCTGGTATTATTGCTATAACACCGCAAGTTATTATTGATTTATTAGCTATTGTTGGACCAATAGAAATTGATAATGTTATTTATGATAAAAATAATTTTCAAGAATTATTGCAATATAAAGTTGAAAAGGGTTATGTTGCCTTGGGTATTCCATCATGGCAAAGAAAAGAAGTAATCGGTGATATAGCAAAAGAATTAAAAATAAGATTATTTGATTTGCCAGCCAAACAATGGCCAAAAATTTTAACTATTTTAAACAATAATTTAGATATAAAAAATATTTTAGTTTATTTGTCGGATTTAACTAAACAAAATTTTGTCAAACAATATGGTTGGGCTGGAGAAGTTAAAGATACAAAAGATGATTATTTAATGGTAGTTGATGCTAATATGGCTGCTTTAAAAACAGATGCTGTAATTAATCGTAATTTAGAATATAAAATTAATCAAAATCCCAATGGTTTATTTGCTGAATTAAAAATTAATTATGCTCATCAAGGAAATTTTGATTGGAAAACAACTAGATACAGAACATATACGCGAATTTACGCGCCGCTAAATAGTCAGTTAATTAAAACAGAGGGGTTTGTTAATAATGAAATAATTATTACTAACGAACTGGATAAAACTTGCTTTGGCGGTTTTATTTCTATTGAACCAGGGAAAATAGGCAATCTTTACTTGGAGTATAAATTACCTGATAATTTAAATAAATTAGTTGATAGCAATTATTATAAATTATACATTCAAAAACAACCTGGCAATAATGTCAATCATGCGATTATTGATTTTAATTTTTTAAATAAAATAAAATCATTTAATCCTGTTAGTCTTAATTTTCAAAAAATAAATGACAATAAAATGAAGTGGGAGGGGGATTTGTCAATAGATAGAAGTTTTAATGTAAATTTTTAGAAATAATATTATGTTTATTAAAAGAATAGGTATTGATTTAGGAACTACTTATACTCTGGTGCATGTACCAAAGCGCGGTATTGTAATTAATGAACCTAGCGTTGTGGCTATTTCCATGATTGATAAAAAAATTTTAGCTGTTGGCAATGAAGCAAAAGAAATGCTTGGGCGTACTCCTGATACTATTATTGCTTTAAAACCATTAAAAGACGGGGTTATTGCTGATTATCATACAACCGAAATAATGTTAAGATATTTTATTAACAAAGCATTGGGAGGGGTTAGATTATTTCGTCCAGAAGTTATGGTAGCAGTACCAGCTGGTATTACTTCAACTGAACGGCGAGCAGTGATTGACGCGACCATTGCAGCTGGAGCTAGGGCAGCTTATATTATTAAAGAACCAATCGCGGCTGCCATTGGCGCTGATATTCCAATTGGTTCAGCTTCTGGCTATATGATTGTTGATATTGGCGGTGGCACGTCAGAAATGGCAGTAATTTCTTTGGGAGGCATAGTTACTTCAACTTCTATTAGAGTTGGTGGCAACAAATTTGATATGGCTATTATGGAATTTATTCGCCGCAAATATAATTTAACTATTGGCGAACGAACAGCAGAGGACACAAAAATTAAAATCGGCAGCGCTCTTTATTTAGAAAATAAATTAACTACAGAAATTAAAGGCAGGGATATGATTACTGGATTGCCAAGAAGTATTACTGTTTCATCAAATGATATAACAGAGGCTTTACAAAACGAATTAGAAGCAATAATTAACGCTGCTAAAAAAGTCTTACAAGAAACTCCACCCGAATTAGCTGCTGATATTATAGACAAGGGCATGGTTCTTTCTGGTGGTAGTTCATTACTTAGAAATATTGATCAATTACTTTCACGCACAACTGATGTGCCAGCTTATATTGCTGACGAGGCATTGTTTTGCGTAGTTAAAGGAACAGGCATTGCTTTAGAAAATTTAGATTCATACAAAAGATCTATTTTTGCCATGAAATAAGAAAGACCTATATTTTATAAAATTTTATAAAATTTAAAATTTTTTACTCGAAAAAGTATTCGGCAACAGACCTTATGCAAATTGTTTTTTTGCTTTTGTCAGATTAAATATGTTATAATAAAAATATTATGAATAAAAAATCAACATTTTTTTATAGATTTTTATTTTTTTTGGGTTTAATTTTTATTTTTTATCCAAACATTCTTTTTGCTGCTGACGTTACCATTGAAAACGAAAAAATTATCATTCCTTCTGATCCTTATTTTATTAACCAATGGTATTTACAAAAAATTAAAGCAACAGAGGCTTGGAGTCAAATTAAAAAAAGTTCTAAAGTTGTTATTGCTATAATTGATTCTGGCGTACAAATTGATCATCCTGATTTAAAAAATAATATTTGGATTAATAGAAAAGAACTGCCTGACAATAATATTGATGATGATAATAATGGTTATATTGACGATATTAATGGTTGGGATTTTATTAATGGAGTATCTGATCCTTCACCAAAATTCAAACCAGGCTTTACTGATTCTGGCATATTTCATGGCACTGTTATTGCTGGCATTGCGGCTGCTTCTGGCAATAATGCAATGGGTGTAACTGGTATTAGCTGGCAGGCCAAAATAATGCCTCTTAAAGCTTTAGATGACGCAGGAGGGGGAAGTATTAATAATGTTATAAAAGCAATAGACTATGCTATAGATAATGGCGCAGATATAATAAATTTAAGTTTTGTTGGATTGGGTTATAATAAAAACTTAGATAATATTATTAAAAAAGCTTATGATGCGGGATTAATTATTGTCGCTGCTGTTGGCAATGAGCAAGAACAAGGATATGGCAATTCCTTAGACATTGTTCCATTGTATCCAGTTTGCAATGATGGCCAAGACAATGAAAACAGAGTGATTGGCGTAGCTGCTGTTGACGCTCTTGATCAAAAAACATTTTTTTCTAATTACGGCTTTAAATGTGTTGATATATCTGCTCCTGGAGTTAATGTTTTTAGTACGCTAGTTTATTCTCCAACTAACTATTTTAATGAACAATCTTTTAATAATTATTATGGGGGTTATTGGTCAGGTACTTCTGTGGCAACGCCAATGGTTAGTGGCGCTTTAGCATTGATTGCAGCAGCTAACCCAAGCTTAACCAGAGAACAGATTTTAAAAATTTTTTATGATAGTTCAGAAAATTTAAATAAACTCAACCCCAATTATCTAAATCAGTTAGGCAAAGGCAGATTAAATATTGCTATGGCTGTTAATCAAGCCTCGGCTCTTTTAAAAAATAATTCATCTAAAATTATTACTGCTCCTTTGGAAAATTACCTTAGTTTACTCAAAATTACAGATCAAAACGGTATAGAAAAAAATAATTTTTATGCTTATGGAAATAAATTTATGGGTGGTCTTAGTATAGCATCTGGCGATATTAATGGTGATGGTTTAGACGAAATTATTACAGGCGCTGGGCAAGGCGGTGGACCGCATGTTAAAATTTTTAACAAACAAGGCGAATTAATAGGCCAATTTTTTGCTTATGCAGAAAATTTTTATGGTGGAATCAATATAACTGTTGCTGATATTGACTTGGATGGATTAGATGAAATAATTGTTACTCCTGCTTCAAAACATGCTCCTGAAATAAAAATTTTTAATTTTCGTGGTAAATTAAAAAAATCTTTTATGGCCTATAACCTACAATTTAAAAATGGTGTTTATGTTGCCGTTGGCGATGTTAATGGCGATGGTAGAAACGAAATTATTACAGGCGCTGGGCAAGGCGGTGGGCCTCAAGTTAGAATTTTTAATACAGATGGCCGGGTGCTAAGTCAATTTTTTGCTTATAATACATCATTTAGAGGCGGTGTTAAGGTAGCTGTTGGCAATATTGAAACTAATTTAAAATCAAAAGGCAGGGAAATAATAACTGCGCCAGGTAATGGTGGCGGGCCGCATATTAGAATATTTAATAATTATGGTAATTTATTAAAACAATTTTTTGCTTTTAATAATAATTTTCGCGGTGGAGTAAATATTACTACCGGCGATATTAATAACGATGGCATAGATGAAATAATTGCTGGTGCAGGGCCAGGCGGAGCGCCGCATGTTAAGGTGTTTGATGTTGACGATAAAATTAAAATCATTGGTTCATTTTATGCCTTAGAAGAAACTTTTACTAATGGAATTAATGTAGCTGTTATTAAAAAATATTAAGTTTAAAAAATATTAAGTTTAAAAAATATGGCAAAAAAAGCGATTTTTAATAAAAAAAACGTTTTAGTTATTGGCGGAGCAGGTTTTATTGGTTCGCATTTATGCGATGAATTAATTAAAACCTCTAAAGTTATTTGTATTGATAATTTTTCTACTGGTGATGAAAAAAATATTGATCATTTGTTATCTTACCCTGATTTTGAATTTATTAAATATGACATTACTAATCCAATAGATTTGTCTAATTTGTCTGAATTGCAAAAATTTAAAATTGAGTTTCAGGGAATACAAGAAATCTATCACTTAGCTTGCCCAACTTCGCCAAAGAATTTTGAACAAAATAAAATAGCAATTCTGTTGGCTTTATCTAGCGGTATAAAAAATACTTTAGATTTAACAGTTAAATATGAGGCTAAATTTATTTATTTTTCTTCTTCTGTTATTTATGGCTATAGACAAACAAATTATACAAAAATTAAAGAAGATTATCTTGGACAAGTTAGCACAGTATCTCCTCGCAGTTGTTATGACGAAGGCAAAAGATTTGCTGAAACTATTATTGCTACCTATCAGCAACTTTATAAAATAAATGCTAAAACAATTCGTTTATTCAGGGTTTATGGTCCGCGAATGAAACTAAATGATGGTCAACTTGTGTCTGATTTTATTAATAGCGCACTAAATAATCAAGACATAATTATTCCAGGAGATAAAAATTTTTCCTCCTCATTTTGTTATGTAAGCGATGTTATTAATGCAACCTTAAAACTTGCTGATTCTTTAGTAAATGAACCAATTAATATTGGATCTGATGTTGATATTAATTTAACTAATTTTGTACAAAAAATTATTGATAAAGTAAATTCTAAATCTAAAATTAAATATGGGTCAAGTGATTTATTTATTACACCTTTGTGTTTGCCTAATATTATTAAAGCGTATGAAGAGCTTGGCTGGATTCCGATTGTTACCCTAGACAAAGGATTGGAAAAAACTATTGACGATTTGCAAGCCAGCAAAGGATTAAAATCAGTTGGAAATATAATTTTTTAATCCAATTTGAAATTATGGAAACCTGCACTCAAAAAAATATTCAACAACAAACTCAAAAAATAAAAATATTTTGTGTTATACCCGCATACAATGAAGCTGCTAATATTGTTTCTGTAATTAATAGCGTTAAGCCGTTAGTTGATAAAGTTATTGTTATAGATGATTGTTCTTGCGATAATACTTGTTTATTGGCTAAAAAACAAAACATTATTGTTCTTAAACACTTAGTTAATCGCGGACAAGGAGCTGCTTTAAAAACAGGTACTAAATATGCTATAAAAGAAAATGCTGATATTATTGTTCATTTTGACGCTGATAATCAATTTCTTGCTTCAGAAATAAAAAATGTTGTTAAACCAATTATTAATGGTCAAGCAGACATTGTTTTTGGTTCTCGTTTTCTTAATCAACAAAATAATATTAGCATACCGCGAATAAAAAAATATATATTAATTCCGCTAGCTAAATTAGTCAATAGATTATTCTTAAATGTTAATTTAACAGATCCGCAAAGCGGTTTTCGCGCTATGACTAAACAAACAGCCAAAATAATTAATGTACAACAAGATAGAATGGCTCATTGTTCAGAAATACTTTATCAAGCGATTAAACATCATTTAAGAATTAAAGAGGTTCCAATTACAGTAATTTATCATAATTTTGGTCAATGTTTTTCTGATGGTTTAAAAATTTTAACAGATTTATTTTTAGCTAAATTTATTGATTGAGATAGTTTTAAAATTATTAAATGAAAAATTTTTTTAATCGCCAATTTAATTTAGTATTTTTATTAATTATTTTAGTTGAATTAATTTCTTTTGCTGGCTATTTATTTCCATTAATTAATATTTTTGTTTTCTTTGCTTTAATAATTTTAGTTTTAATTTTATCACTCTATCGTTTGGAATATGGTTTAGCTATCTTACTAACAGAGCTATTTATTAATTCAAAAGGATATTTGTTTTTTTTAACTGTTGATAAAACAACAATTTCTTTACGTATGGCTTTTTGGTTGGTTATTATATTGGTTTGGCTGGGAAAAACAGTTGTTGCTTGGATTAAAAATAAAAAATTATCAATAGCTTTTTGTAAGTCAAATTATTATTCTTATTTTATTACTCTTTTTATTTTTATTATATGGGGCGCGGTAAATGGCTTAATAAAACACAATCAACTTGATAATTTATTTTTTGATTTTAATGCGTGGCTTTATTTTGCTTTAATTTTCCCAATTTATGAAATTTTACAGCAAGAAAAAAATATTCAACTCATTGGCCAAGCTTTTATTGCCTCAATTACTTGGGTAGGATTAAAAACTTTATTTCTCTTATTTGTTTTTTCTCATAATTTAATTATTGCCCCTTTTGTTTTATATGGATGGATTAGAAATACAGGGGTGGGGGAGATAACGCAAATTCAAAATAATTTTTTTCGTATTTTTTTTCAATCGCATATTTTTGTTTTAGTTGCTTTTTTTATTTTTTCAATGATTTTAGTTAAATTAATCAATGATAAAACCTGGCAACAAAATTTTAAACTTTTTTTTATTAATTTTTTATTATTAATTTTAAGTTTAACAACTATTTTGTCCAGTTTTTCGCGCAGCTTTTGGTTGGGACTAATAGGCGGAGTATTGGCTTGTTGGTTAATTTGGTTGTTAATTATTAAAATTAATTTTAAACAATTTCTTTTATTCAATTGTTTGTGGCTGTTAACAGCTATTTTTAGTATTAGTTTAGTAATAATTATTGTTAAATTTCCATATCCAACTTCTGTTGGTAATTTTAATATAACCAATGTATTTACTGATAGAGTTAGTCAATTAACAGGAGAGGCTGGCATTTCATCTCGTTGGGCATTATTGCCTAAACTTTGGCAAAAAATAGTTAAGGCACCAATTTTAGGGCAAGGTTTTGGCGCTACAGTAACTTATCAAACTAGTGATCCGCGCATTCTTGAATATAACCCAAGCGGAAAATATACTACTTATGCGTTTGAATGGGGCTGGCTAGATGTTTGGCTTAAATTAGGATTATTTGGAATTTTAGCTTATTTATTTTTATTTGTTAAAATTATTTTTGATAACATTAAAATTAATTCATATTTTTCTTTATCTTTAATTGTAAGTCTAACAGTTGTAATGATAGTAAATATTTCTAGCCCATATATTAATCATCCGCTTGGAATAGGCTTTTTAATTTTGGCAGCAGTTTTAACAGGTCTGTCGCTGAATACTCTTTCGAGTAGAAAATTTTAAATTTTCATTAACAAGGAAGGATAGAGAGTATTTTCCTTGCATAGTTTTTCCAACTATAGTATATTGTTTATATTAATA
>JAHJAP010000095.1 GCA_018813805.1 Patescibacteria group bacterium | reverse complement strand
TAATAATTATGAATAAGATTATTTTAATTTTTTTTGGTCCTCCTGGATCAGGCAAGGGGACTCAGGTTGAATTATTATTACAAAAAACTAATTGGCACGAATTGTCAATTGGTTCACTTTTACGTCATGAAATAGAAAAAGCTAGTAAAGTAGGCAAGTTAGCAAATAAATATATTAAAGATGGAAAATTAGTTCCAGATGAAGTAATTAAAAAAATATTAGAAAAATTTCTTAAAAAAGAAGTTGGAACTAAAAATCTTGTTCTTGACGGCTATCCACGCGATCAACAACAGCAAAGTGATTTGATTAAAATGTTGTTAAAGTCAATTAAATCAGGTACTCAAATTTATGCTATTGAAATAAGTTTGAGCGATAAAGAGGTTAAAGAACGACTTTGTGGCCGTTATGCTTGTTATTGCGGGGAAGTTTTTCATCTTAAATATAATCCACCAAAAAAACCAGGAATTTGTGATAATTGTGGTAAAAAATTATTTATTAGAACTGATGATAAACCAAAAATTATAGCAACTAGATTAAAGATATATCACAAGGAAATTGGTTTATTACTTGACTATTGGCGAAAAGCTGGTAAATTAATTAAAATTAACGGAGAACAAAGCATTAATAAAGTATTTAAAGATTTAGTAAGTCAATTAAAAAAAAATAAGTTATTATGATAACTATTAAAAATGAAAATGAAATAGAAATATTGCGACAGGGCGGTAAATTTTTAGCGCAGATTATAAAAAAATTAGCCACTGAAGTTAAGCCAGGCGTTACAACAGGCCATTTAGAAAAAATGGCTTGTGTTTTAATTAAACAAGTAAACGGTCGGCCATCTTTTAAAAATTATCAGGCTAATAATAGCTCAATATTATTTCCCACAGCGCTTTGTACTTCAATTAATAATGAAATTGTTCATTCTCCATCTTTGCCATCGCGAAAATTAAAATTGGGTGATATTGTTAGTTTAGATTTAGGCATGGAATATCCCGCTAATGCTTCACAAAATATTAATTTATCCAATAAATCAATTAAAAATGGGTATTATACTGATGTGGCGATAACAGTTCCTGTTGGTAAAATTAGTAAAGAAATAGAAAAGCTAATTAAAGTAACAAGGAAGGCTTTGCAATTGGGCGTTAAACAAATTCGTCCAGGCAATAGTTTAAATAGTATTGGCAAAGCTATTGAAAAGTATGTTAATGAACAAGGCTTTTCAGTCGTACGTGAATTAGTTGGTCATGGCGTTGGTTATGCTGTTCATGAAGATCCACAAATCCCTAATTATGAAATGGCCAAGAATGATAAAATAATTTTACAATCAGGTATGGTTTTGGCCATTGAACCAATGGTAAATGCTGGTGATTGGCGAATACAAACTGATAAGAACGATTTTTCTATTTTAACTGTTGATAATAGTTTAAGCGCTCATTTTGAACAAACTGTTTTAATAACAAAAAATAGTTATGAAATTTTAACAAAATTTTAAAGTGTCTGTCGCCGAATACCGAATACGGTATTCGACGACAGACCCTTAAATAAAAATGCAAAACAACAATTTAAAATTTAAAATTATTAAATATTTAGGCGTTGATTGGGGGGAAAAACGAATTGGCTTGGCCATTGGCGATAGTGAAACTAAAATTGCTATACCATTTAAAGTAGTTCAAAATATGGATGAATTAATTAAAGTTATAGAAACAGAAAAAATTGATCAAATAATAGTAGGCCAACCATTATCAATTGCAAATTATAAATTACAAATTACGAACGAGAAATATATTGAGTTTATTAAAGATTTAAAAAGTAAAACTAATTTATTAATTAAATTAATTGATGAACGATTATCTAGTAAGGCAGCTGATGCTTTAGTTGGTAATAAAAAAACTAAAGCGCCAAGAGATACTGTAGCAGCTATGTTAATTTTACAGAGTTATTTAGATAAAATGTTATATGGAAAAGACCTATAGAATTAAAGCTGCTGTGCTTTACAGTCGTTGTTTCGGCGAGAATGATGTTATAGTAACGCTTTACACTGCAGATAAAGGTAAATTAGAATTAGTAGCCAGAGGTGTTAAAAAAAGTAAATCTAAATTAGCTGCTCATTTAGAGCCAATAAGTTTGGCAGAAATAATGGTAGTGCAAGGCAGGCAGTATAATTATATAGGTAGCGCTATTAGTGAAAATTGTTATATTAATTTAAAAAATAATTTAGCCAAAATAGGCGCAGCAGGAAATGGAATAAGAATTTTTAATTTAATTGTTAAAGCAGGGGATGGAGATGTTGAAATTTTTAAAATATTAATTAATTATTGGGATTTTTTAAATAACGTGAACGAAGAATCTGATTATGATTTATTTGTTCAATTATTTATTTTTAAATTATTAATTAAATTAGGGCATCAACCAGAATTATATCACTGTGTAATTTGTCAGCATAGAATTTTGCCAGCAAATAATAAGTTTGATTTGATTAAAGGAGGTCTGATTTGTTATAAATGCGCATTTTTAAATAAAAGAAAAAATCAGTTGATTATTTCAGAGAATTCTATTAAGATATTAAGGTTAGCAGAAAAAAGCGATTTTAAACAATTAGCTAAAGTTAATATTGCTAATAATATTAAAGAAGAAATTATAAACATTATTGATTTATTTTTTAAAT
>JAHJAP010000094.1 GCA_018813805.1 Patescibacteria group bacterium | reverse complement strand
CAAATTGCAATCCCCTTCAAGCCTTAAATTGGCAGGTCTGGGGTAAACATTGTTTGCCTCCTGCTTTCACAATATCATAGAGCAATATTTAAATTAATTCTCTCATACTGGGTTGGGGGGAAAGAATTTTTGCCCGCCCTCGCTTTCGCCGCTTCTTTTTTCGCCGCCGCAATTTTTCGTATTTCGCTTTGCGAAATGCGCCGTCAAGGAGTGTTGCCCTTGTCCCACCCGCCCATACGCGGGCAACAACAAGGAACTCCCTTTAATACATTGCATAAAATTTATAGGCATGCTAATATAAGTATATCAATGTTATTAAATGATATCAAATGTATGGAAAATAACAATCCTTATTTAACCACAAAAGAAATAGCCAAATTGTTTAATGTTAGAGCTATTACTATTTATCGTTGGGAAAAGAAAGGTCTTATAAAATCACACCGACTTAATCCAAAAGGAAAAAAACTTTTTATAAAAGAGGAGATTTTAAGATTTATAGATAACAATAAGCATTCTGTTTCTAGTGACATAAAACTTTTGGATAATTGTGATAGCTAAGAGATTGGAACCAAAGCTAAAAACATTAAGATAATTAAAGACAAGGCGGGGTGCTTGATTCCAAAAACTTTAATCATTAATACTAACATTTTCAATCGATTGTTAAAGGAAAATAAAATTATAGACCCTTTAAATTACAATTGGTCTAAATTTGAAATTCCTACTAAATATCAAAAAACAATCCTTGAAAAAATCAACCAAGAATTTAATAATAAACCTTTGGTTATTAGGAGTTCGGCATCTTGCGAGGATTCTCCTTTATTGAGTTTTGCTGGCCAATATTCAAGTTTTCTTAATATAAAAGGGGAAGAAAATATTTTAAGAGCTATTAAGCTATGTTATCAATCATTATTTAGTGATAACGCTAAAATATACTCAAAAATAAATGGCGTCAGGTTAGAATATGAAAATATGGCTATTGCTGTTCAAGAATTAATGCCAGCAAAAATTGCTGGTGTGATATTCACCGCCGATCCTGTCAATCAAGATGACAAAAAAATGATTATTGAATATACAGAAGGATTGGGAGATTCTATAGTCAGCGGACACAAAAAACCGATTATGAAAGAAGTGAATAAAAAGCAAATAAATAATTTGCAAAATATTTTTCTGAAAAAATTATCAAAAATAGCGTTAAATCTTGAAAAAGTATTTGGCAATCCTCAAGATGTTGAGTGGGGATGGGACGGTCATAATATATATATTTTCCAAAGCAGAAATATTACAACCTTAGATAAACATCCTAAAAATTTAAATTACTTTTTTGATAAAAATGAAATTTTGGGAACGGGCATTATCGCTTGTAAAGGCATATCTGATGGTTTATTAAAAATCATTAATAATATCGGAGATTATGATAAAATTAAAAAAGGCGATGTTGTTTTGATGAATTGCAAAATGGATAATAATTTAATCAAAAAACTCCCTTCAATAAATGCCCTGATAATCAAAGGAGGGATTCTTTCGCATATCGCAGTAATAGCAAGAGAGTTTAATGTTCCTTGTTTGACAGAGCCGAAGATGGTTAATGAAAAAACCGAAAAATATATAAACAAAAAAATTATTGTTGACGCAATAAAAGGAAAAATATTAACTAATTAAAAATATGGAATTACAACTTTTCATTTATAAAAATATAGCTCTGCATTTCTATTATTCTAAAGATAGCGTTGAAAACGGAACAATAAACAGCAAAAATATTTTTGTTTATTTTCCCGGATTGCCTCAAATGATTGATGAGGATTTTTTTCATTAATAAAGTTGATAAAAACACGGCCTTTTTTAGCGTCTATTATATGGGTAGCTGGTTAAGCGGTGGTAGCTTCACTTTTGAAAATTGCCAAAAAACAGTGGAATTAGCGGTTGAGTTTGTAAAAAATAAACAAGGAGTAAAAACTTTTAATAATAAACAGATAAATTGGAACTACATTAATTTATATGCCATGGGTTACAGTTTCTCAGGCAATCCCGTTGTCTCCGCTAAAATAACAAAAAATGATGTGAAAAATGTTATTTTGTTTGCCCCATTACTTTTTTTGTACAAAGAAGAAGTTTTAGAATCCATGAAAGATAAAGAGGCCATAGATAATTTTTATGGTTTTAACTCGTTCTATTTGGAATTTCTTAGACGAGGTTATAAATTTGCTTTTAGGGGAATAGAAAAGAAAAGCTGGAATAAGTATTTTTCTGGGAAAGAATCAAAATCTTTTATTAAAATAGATAAAAATTATCCTAATGTTATTATATTTCACGGAAAATCTGATGAAAAAATAAACTATACCAGTTCTTTATTTTTTCAAAAAGAAAAAGATAACAAAGCAAAGGTTATTTTAGTAGATAATGTTGGTCATAGTTTGGAAAAACTTTTTGACATGAATCAAATTAATAAGCTAATTTAAGAATTTTATGAAAAAACGAATAGTTTTTATAACTGATTGTGCCGATGTGGCATATAACGAATTAAGGGGTGTAATTTTAGATAATATTAAGAGCGATGAAATAATAATTGAACCAGTTGTGTTGGTTGCACCATTTTCAATTATCAACGGTAATTTCGTTTTGCGCTTGATGGCTGAGGCTTACCCTGAAAGCACCATTTTTTCTGTAATACTAAATCCCTCCAAAGAAAGGCCAGCTCGATTAATTGGTAAAACAAAGAAAAAAGGAATTTATTTTATGGGAGCAAATACTGGCGTTTTTACTTGGCTTTTTAGAGATTTTGGCATAGAAGAGTTATATGAGTTGAACGATCCAGGATTTTTTCCATTTGGCGGGAAATACGTTCATGCGCCGGCGGTAGCGCAAATAGCCACAGGAAAACCACTAAAAGATATGGGGCATCCATTTGATATTGAAAAAGTTGTTAAAATTGATATTACAGGAGGTGTTATTGTCCATATTGATAATTTCGGATTGATGAAATTTACTGGCGAATTAAGAGGACTAAAAGAGGGTGATAAATTAGAGGTTAATATAAACGGAAAAATATTAAAGGCGGTTTATGCCGAGAGAATGATGAGTCGAGAAACCTACATTTTACCCTCAAGTGCACCACTCGGTGAATTAGTGGATTTGGCATAAAGCTCGTTAAAAACTTCTTTCGGCGTTCTGTATCCTAATTTTTTTCTGGGCGTGTTGTTCATTGTTTCAATAATAGCAGAAATCT
>JAHJAP010000093.1 GCA_018813805.1 Patescibacteria group bacterium | reverse complement strand
CAAATTGCAATCCCCTTCAAGCCTTAAATTGGCAGGTCTGGGGTAAACATTGTTTGCCTCCTGCTTTCACAATATCATAGAGCAATATTTAAATTAATTCTCTCATACTGGGTTGGGGGGAAGGAATTTTTGCCCGCCCTCACTTTCGCCGCTTCTTTTTTCGCCGCCGCAATTTTTCGTATTTTCTATATTTCAAATTGTTTTAATCTGGTAACCGATTCTCGATTTTTGCGTAAACATTATGATTGTGAACACTCTCTTGATTTTCGCATTCAACCTTAAACCAATCAATTCTTTTATCTTGTTCTAATCTATAACTAACATCTCGAACAATGTCTTCGGCAAATTTTGGATTTTCATAGGCTTTTTCGGTCACATATTTCTCGTCTTCTCGCTTCAAAAGTGGATATATATCACAACTAGCTTCTTCCTCAATAATATCAATAACCTCTTCAATCCAAAAAAATTTATTCAATTTCATACTTACTGTTACATATCCTCTCTGATTATGGGCGCCATATTTACTTATTGCTTTACTGCATGGACAGACGGTTGTAATTGGTACTTCAACCTGAATTATATGCTCAATCTCCTTGATGTTTCTATTGGCAATTCTAATTATCTTACATTGATAGTCCAACAATGACTTTTTCTTTGAGATAGGTGATGATTTTAAAATAAAATACGGAAATTCTATTTCTATTCTACTTTTTTCTGCCTCAAGAATTCTTAAAATTTCTAAAGTTAATTTATCTAAAACCTCAACCGTCAGCGTCTTTTTTGTATATCTATTCAGAACCTCAATAAAACGGCTTATGTGAGTACCTCTATAATGTCGGGGTAAATTAACAAAAATATTAATACTGCCAACTGTTTCTTGACATTTGTTCTTTTTATCGATAACCACAAGCGGCGCCTTCAGATTTTTGACGCCTACCATATTAATATCAATCTCTCGGACAGGTTTGTTTTTTTGAATGTCTTTCATTTTTTTTAATTTAAACGCCTTTTTTATTACCCCAGATAATTTTGTGGAGTTGCAAACCTATTCTTACCTGAAGTTTGTCGACTAATAATTTTTTAATTAGACTCTGAATAAATTTTGTATCTTCTTTGTATACTGGCTGAAAAATAATGTTGGTTTTACCCTCGAGTTTATATTTCTTGACGATATCCTTGGCAAAATTATAATCTTTCATATCGTCAATAATAAACTTAACCTGATCTTTCATCTTTAATAAATCCAAATTTTTATAAAGCATTTTATCGCTCATACCAGAAGAAGGACATTTAATATCCAAAGAAATAATTGCTTCTTTAGACAGATTGGAAATATTGAACGCCCCATTAGTTTCGATTAAAACCTCGTATCCCTCTTTGATTAGCAATTTAATCAGCTCCTTTGACCTATCTCCGTGAATTAATGGTTCGCCTCCAGTCAAACAGATATTCTTTACCTCTAATTTTCTACATTTATCCAAAATTTGATCTAATGTCATTTCCCTCCCCCCAAAGTAGGCGTATTTTGTATCACACCAAGAACATCTTAAATTACACCCCGTCGTTCTGATAAATGTCGTAGGAAGGCCCGTATAAATTCCTTCCCCCTGAATACTTTTAAAGATTTCATTGATTTTAATTTTCATATTGAGTTTTATCTTCTAACCCCGCGAGTTTGAAAGCTTCTTTTCTCTCAACGCAGGTTCCACATTTGCCGCAATGCAATTCGCCACCTTTATAACAAGACCAGGTCTGCGAAAAATCTATTCCTAATTCGTTTCCCATTTTAGCAATGTCTTCTTTTCTTAATTTTTCAAAAGGCGCCTCAAGTTGAACATTTTTATAAGTTCCAAGTTTCATGGCTTCATTTATGGCTTTATTAAACTCAGTTCGACAATCTGGATATATGGCGTGATCGCCGACATGGGAACCAATAATAACTTTATCTGCATCAATACTCTCGGCATACCCACAAGCGATGGCAAGCATTATTCCGTTTCTAAAAGGAACGACGGTAGATTTCATTTTTTCTTGTTCATAATGTCCTTCTGGTATATTCCCGCCTGATTTTAGTAAATCAGACTTAAATAGTTTATTCATAAATTCAAGATTAACAACCTGATGCTTAATTCCCAACTTATCGCAATGATATTTGGCAAAAGGGATCTCTTTATGATTATGCTTTGAGCCATAATCAAAGCTAATAGCTTCGACCGCATCATAATCTCGGCACGCTTTATATAATGCTGCTGTCGAATCCATTCCCCCTGAAATAATAATAACTGCTTTCATAATTTTCCTTTATAAGTTACATAACTTGTAGGAGTTTCCCAAAGCCGTATTTCTGATAAATTTAATTTTGATTTTAACCGATCCCAAATCCAAACTATTAAGTTTTCAGCGGTTGGGTTGTCTACTATGTCATTCAAAAATTTATGATCCAGTTGTTCAATTACCAACTCATTGACAATCTCT
Source organism: Patescibacteria group bacterium (assembly GCA_018813805.1). GTDB lineage: Bacteria > Patescibacteriota > Patescibacteriia > Patescibacteriales > GWC2-42-12 > JAHJAP01. The sequence goes on along the minus strand of JAHJAP010000093.1, from coordinate 3,412 downwards.
TTTAAATCTCCGAAGTCAATAATAATACCATTTTGATTTATTTCTCCCTTGACAGTAACTCGCAGTTTATAAGTATGGCCATGTAAATTTTTACATTTACCTTGATGCCAATTTAGCTGATGAGCAGAATCAAAGGTAAATTCTTTTGTTATTTTAATCATAAGTAATTTGTTAAATTGAATAAATTGGTTATGATAACATTATAAATCAAAAGTCGGAATTATTCAAAGTATTGTATGCGTCCGGAAACTCTCATTTATAATTGGACTACTGGTAAAAGGAGTATTTCAATTTTTATTCCGGAAATTTTGTGACTTAGCGGCAATGTTTTCATCTTTTAAGAGCGATTTTATAATTTATCCATTTATAGCCCAAATCTTTTCTTTCCGCTTTTTCCGTGATTTTGTAACCATAATCATCAATTAATTTTTCTAAAATTATAAAATCATAATCCGGGCTTGCTGTTTTTGCACTCTGAAGGTTCGCGTGTGTAAAGATGATTATTCCATTTTCAATTAAATTTTTTTTGGCATCTCTAAATAATCTTTTATGTATTTCAAAGCCTTTGTCGTAAAGTGCTTGATTAATGGGGCTATCGCCAGCGTCAAAATTTACAATCGGTAAATTTGCAATGATTAAATCATATTTCTTTTCTGGAAAATTCTGAAAAAGATCAGAATAAAAAACTTCTATAGTGTTTTGCAAACCATTCATTTCAACATTATGTTTTGAGCAATCAACAGCTTGTTGATTTATATCAGCCGCGTCAACATGATTTGCGCCGGCCATTGCCGCAACAATTGATTCAATTCCACTTCCCGAACCGATGTCGGCAACTTCTAATCCTTGAAGATTACCAAATGTTTCAAATACTGATTTTGAACTTACGCTGTAATCCGATCTGGGAGGAAAAACCGTTGGAAAAACATCAATCGGGATAACTTTATCGCCAACTTTTACTTCGACTCTATACGGCCCCGCCTCAGATTTTTCTTTTATAAAATCAACAAAGTTTCTAGTTATTTCGGGATTGATATTTTCTGGTTTTTCCAATGGTTTTTCTGATTCCATTTTTTGCTCCATAAAAATTATTTGATTAAATCATCGACACTAATCTCAAGAGCTTTAGCTATTTTCTTGAGTGTATCAAGTGTTGGATTCTGATTTTTACCAGCTTCAATTTTGATAATCGTATTATTGGCGACATCGGCCAATCTCGCCAATTTTTCTTGAGAAAGCCCTTTGGCTTCTCTCATCCTTCTTAAATTTTTGGTTATATTTGACATACTAATATCGTAGTGGTAGAATTAAAGTATTAGTTATATTTCCTTGCTATTACTTTAATGCTACACCAAAAATCAAAAATAGTAAAGAGTAAATAACGTTTTTCGCTTCGCGAAATACGAAAAATTGCGGCGGCGAAAAAAGAAGCGGCGAAAGTGAGGGCGGGCAAAAATTCCTTCCCCCCAACCCCCTTCCTTTTTGCCCGCCCGAGCGTAATTTTTCAGAAGTCGGCGTCGGGGTTTTCTTGAAAATGAGTTCTAACTTTTTCTAAAATTGACCACATTTCAAGATTTCTTTCGCCCTCGCCCTTCGCTTCGCTCGGGGCTCGGGCTTCCACCTTCGCACTTTGTGCTTCGGCGGACAAGTCGGCGGGCAGAAAATAAAGGTAATTCCAAACGAAATTTTTTAAATTGTCGGTGTAAAAATAAAATTAAAAACTTCTAAAAACTATGATTAAATACTTTATCTATTGTCGCAAATCAAGTGAGGACGAAGAAAGACAAATTTTGTCCATTGAGGCCCAGCTCGCAGAACTGCGAGAATTTGCCAAACAGAACAATCTTTTCGTGGTTAAAGAATATTACGAAAGCAAAACAGCCAAAGAGCCGGGCCGAGAAGTTTTTAATTTTATGCTTTCCGAAATTGAAAAAGGCAACGCACAGGGAATTTTAGCGTGGAATCCCGACCGCCTCGCGAGAAATAGTATTGATGGCGGACGGATAATTTATCTCGTTGATACCGGAAAAATTACCTCGCTAAAATTCCCTACCTTTTGGTTTGAACCAACGCCACAAGGAAAATTTATGTTGAGCGTTGCTTTCGGACAAGCCAAATATTACACCGATAATTTAAGAGAAAACATTTTGCGAGGAATCAGGCAGAAAATCAGGCGAGGTGAACTTTCGGCAAAAGCCCCTCTCGGTTATTTCAATGAGCCAAGATTGCGAACGATTGAGCCAGACCGAAAAACTTTTAACAAAGTGAAAGAAATTTTGCGGGCTTTTGCAACGAGCGAATATACTTTAACGAAAATTCAAAGCAAAATGTTTTCTCTTGGCTTGGTTGGCAAAGACGGAAAACTACCTCATCTTTCTACAATACAGAAAATTTTGACCAATCCGTTTTATTACGGACATTTTCGCTATCGGGGCGAAGTGCATCAAGGATCGCATAAACCAATGATTTCAAAGAAACTTTTTGACCAAATACAGGAAGTATTAATAACGAACGGCAAGCCTCGCAAAAAACGAGGACCAAAAAATTTTCAATTTCTCAATTTTGCGGTTTGCGGCGAGTGCGGATATTCCATAACAGCGGAGCGGCACATCAAAAAAAGCGGACTAAAATTTGTATATTATCGTTGCACCCATAAAAGCAAAACGCAAAATTGTTCGCAAACTCGCTTTTTGCGGGAGGAACTTTTAACCGAGCAGGTAAAAGAGAATTGTCAAAAAGTTTCTTTGCCCGATGTTTGGCGGGAAAGATACTTGGATAAATTAAAAGTGTGGGAAAATGAGAACCGCCAAACATCAGACCTTTTCGCTCAAAATCTCAAAAAAGATATTTCCGCCATTAAAGCGAAACTGGAACGACTAACAGACGCTTATCTTTCCGAAGCGTTGGAACTGGTGGAATTTCAGCAAACAAAAAACGCCCTAATGGCGGAAAAGAAAACAAAAGAGGAAAAATTATCGGATTTTGAGCGAAAAGGAAATCATTGGCTCGAACTCACAAGAAATTGGATTTTAGAGGCCAACCAAGCCAAAAATTTCGCTTTGGAGAACGATTTTTCAGAGATGAAAAATTTTATCAAAAAAATCGGCTCGAACCGCCGAATTTTTGACCAACGGCTTTTTGTAGATTTCAAAAAGCCGTGGAATTACCTTTATTTTCTGCCCGCCGACTTGTCCGCCGAAGCACAAAGTGCGAAGGTGGAAGCCCGAGCCCCGAGCGAAGCGAAGGGCGAGGGCGAAAGAAATCTTGAAATGTGGACAATACTGGACTCGAACCAGTGGCCTTCACAATGTCAATGTGACGCTCTAACCAACTGAGCTAATTGTCCATAAATTTTATGGGTCTGTCGTTGAATACAGTATTCAGCGACAGATTTTTTATAAGTGCGTTTGTT
>JAHJAP010000092.1 GCA_018813805.1 Patescibacteria group bacterium | reverse complement strand
TTTTTTATTTTATTTATTTAATTAGTAAAAAATTTAGTCCAGCTTTTTTATTAAAATCTATTAATAATAAATGCGATTAAAAAAACAAAAAATAAAATTAGAAGATCCTTTCTCTATTCAGGAAGGTAAAAATAAGTATGGCTATTTAAAAAGTAGCTGTCATGCTGATTGGACTCAGCAAATTTTTTCATTTACTGATTCTGGGAAAGAGACTATTGGTAAAAATTTTAATTTTTTTTATCTATCAAAAATTAATTTAGTCTTGTTATTTTTTTTATTAATACTTTTAATTCGCGTTGCTTGGTTACAGATTGTTAAAGGAGATTATTATTATGATTTAGCTGAGGGTAATCGTATTAGAATTGAACGCATAGAGCCTAAAAGAGGAATAATTTACGATAAAAATAACCAGCCAATGGTAAAAAATATTGCTAATTTTTTACTTTATTTTATTCCAGCTGATTTGCCAAAAGACGCTCAAGAGAAAAAGAAAATTATTGAACGTATTAGTCAAATTTTAAAAACTTTAAGTCCTGCTGATATTGAAAATATTTTAGTTAAAATAAAACCAAAATCGCTTGAATCATATCAGCCATTGTTTATTACTGACAATATTGAATATGAAAAGGCAATGTTGCTATATTTAGAATCTGCTAAAATGCCGGGTGTTTATTTGTTTGACAAACCAAGACGTGAATATAATTTATATAGTTTAAGTTTGTCGCATATTTTGGGTTATATTGGTAAAATTAGTGAAACTGAATTGACCAAAGCAGGTAGCGAATACTTGCTTATTGATTATATTGGTAAAACTGGCATAGAAAAATTTTGGGAAAACGAATTAAAAGGTGTAAATGGCAAAAAACAAATTGAGGTTGATGCCTTAGGTAAAGAAAAAAAGATAATTAATCAAATTAAAAGTGATGATGGGCATAATTTAGTTTTATCATTAGACATAAGATTGCAGAAAAAACTAGAAGAAGTAGTTAATAAAGAATTAAAAAAATTAAAACTTGATAAGGCTTGCGCTATTATTATGGATCCTAACAATGGGGAAATTTTAGCTATGGCTAGTTTTCCCTCATATAATAATAATGCGTTTGTTGGCGGTATTAGAAAAGAAGAATATGAAAAATTAATTAATCATCCTAGTCGGCCTTTGTTTAATCGATGTATTAGCGGTGAGTATTCTTCTGGCTCAACTATCAAGCCAATAGTGGCTGTTGCTGCTTTAGCAGAAGGAGTAATTAATGAAAATACTAGTTTTTTAAGTACAGGAGGATTAAAAATAGACAAATGGTCTTTTCCTGATTGGAAGGCAGGAGGTCATGGCGTTACCAATGTTAGAAAAGCTTTGGCCGAATCAGTTAATACTTTTTTTTATTATATTGGCGGCGGTTATAACGACTTTGTTGGTTTAGGCATTGATCGCATGGTTAAATATGAAAAACTTTTTGGTTTAGGCGAACAAACTGGCATTGATATTATTGGTGAAGCTAATGGATTTTTACCAACCAAAGAATGGAAAGAAGCAACTAAAAATGAACGTTGGTATATTGGCGATACTTACCATGTGTCTATTGGTCAAGGCGATATTTCTGTAACTCCATTGCAAGTAGCAAATTATACTGCTGTTTTTGCCAATAGTGGTAGTTTGTATCAACCGCATTTTGTTCGCCAAGTTTTAACTGCTAATAATGTATTAGTTGGTCAAATTGAAAATAAACCAATTAGAAGTAATTTTATTGAAAAAAGAAATATTAAAATTGTTCGTGAAGGAATGAGACAAGCTGTTACAGCTGGTAGTGCGCGTAATTTGCAATCAGTGCCAGTAGAAGTGGCTGGTAAAACAGGCACAGCTCAGTGGTCTAGCAATAAACCCGCCCATGCATGGTTTACTGGTTTTGCGCCTTATAACAACCCAAAAGTAGTTATAACTATTTTAATTGAACAAGGATCAGAGGGTAGTAGCGTGGCTGTTCCTATAGCCAATGAAGTTTTAACATGGTATTTTGAAAATGTAAAATAAAAACTTAGCACTCTTGACAGGCGAGTGCTAAGCATGATAAGATATTTATTATTCATTCTTCTAGTTTTAGTAAATAGGGTCTGTCGCCGAATACCGTATTCGGCGACAGACCCAAATAATATGGATGAGAGAAAAAAAATAATTTTGAAAACAATAATTAAAGAGCATATTAAAACTGGCGCGCCAGTAGGGTCAGAAATTTTGGTTGATAAATATAAATTAAATATTTCTCCAGCAACTGTAAGAAATGAAATGGCTGAATTGGAAGAAGCAGGCTATATTGCGCAACCGTATACTTCAGCTGGACGTATTCCGACTGAAGTTGCTTATAATTTATATATTAAAAATTTAGGTGAAAAAAAATTAGGAACAACAGAAATTAAAATTTTTTCTAAATTATTAAAAGATAAAAATGAATTAAGTTTTAAAAAAACCGCCAAAGAATTAGCTAAAATTTCTGGTAATGCTGTTTTTTGGGCTTTTCATCAAAATAATTTGTATTATACCGGGATTTCTAATTTATTATCTCAGCCAGAATTTGCTCAAACAACGTTAATGTATAATATTTCGCAAATTATTGATAGAATTGATGAAATAATTAATGATATTTTTAATAAACTTAAGAGTGAACCGCAAATTTTTATTGGATCAACTAATCCTTTTGGAAATTTTTGTAGCACGATTTTAACTAAATATAAATTTAAAAATGATGTTGGTTTGTTTGGCATTCTTGGTCCAATAAGAATGGATTATGAAAAAAATTTAACATTAGTAAAACATATATTATCACAAATAAATAAAATTAATTAATTTAGGGTCTGTCGCCGAATACCGTATTCGGTATAAAATTCCAAATTTTTGTAAATTTTGTCAAAAACTTTTTCGCTAATATAACCATATTCCCTCAAAACTTTTTAAAAAAATTTCCTAAAAATTTG
>JAHJAP010000091.1 GCA_018813805.1 Patescibacteria group bacterium | reverse complement strand
ATAATAATTTAATTTTATGAATTTAATTAATAATAGTCAGGATTTATTAAATATAGTTTTTGCTTTTTGCGCTCTTTGGCTAACGATTTTTATTGCTTGGTTTATTTATTATTTAGCAATGACCATGCGTCAGTTTTTTCAAATAATTAAAGAAACCAGGGCAAGAATTAATAAAATAGATGAAGTTATTATGGCGTTAAAAGAAAAGATTGAGCATAGCGTTTCTTATCTAACATTGATTGGCGAGGGTATGAAAAAATTAGTAGAGGTTATTGGAAATAAAATAAATAATAAGGAAAGCAAAAATAAAAGCCCCGAGTAAACAAGTTGTTGTTGTGAACTTATTCAAATTTTAATATTATGATATAATACAAATATGATTAATTTAAACAATCAAACAATTTATAAAAAAACAAGCAATGAATTGATAGCTAAGTCAATTGAGCTTTTAGCTGATCAAATTAGGCAGGTTCTGGAAGAAGCGTATTTGATTAAAATACCGCATAATTACAGTAAAATTAATCAAATTGTTGTTAATGGTATGGGCGGGTCAAATCTTGGCGCTGGTATTATTAAAGCGGTTTTTAACAATCAAATGAAAGTTCCTTTTTCTATTACGCCGGGATATGATGTGCCTGCTTCAGTAGATAAAAATACTTTATATTTATTATCTTCTTATTCTGGCAATACCGAAGAAGTTTTGAGTGTTTATCAAAAAGTTAAAGAACAAGGAGCAAAATTGTTAGCTATAACCTCTAATACAAAAGACAATAAATTAGCAAAATTGATGTTTAAAGACAATATTCCCGGCTATATTTTTAAATCTGAATTTAATCCTTCTAACCAGCCTAGACTAGGCTTGGGATATATGATTTTTGGAACAGCTGTATTATTAGCCAAGATTGGTTTATTTGAACTTAATATAGGTGAATTAGAAGATATTATAGCTAGTTTGGAAATTTGGGATCGTAAATTAAGGCCATTAGTTGATGAAAAGAATAATGTTGCCAAACAAATAGCTTTAAAATTATATAACAAACAACCGATTATTATTGCAACAGAATTTTTAGTTGGTAATGCCCGAGTTTTGCGCAATCAATTATGCGAGAATAGCAAAAATTTTGCTAGTTATTTAGTTTTGCCCGACTTAAATCATTATGCGATGGAAGGATTAACTAATCCATTGAAAAATTCACAAAATTTAGTTTTTCTTTTTTTCTATTCTCAATTTTTTCATCAACGAATTCAAAAACGAATTAAATTAACCAAGCAAATAATTGAAAAAAATAAAATAACAGTAGTTGACCATGTTTTGCAGGGTCAGAATAAATTAAAACAAGTTTTTGAAATGCTTCAAATTGGAACTTGGGTTAGTTATTATTTAGGCGCATTAAATCAGGTTGATCCTATTGAAATTCCATGGGTTGATTGGTTTAAAAAAGGAATGAAATAATAAAAATATTCTGTTATTCTGAAAAGTAGTGTTGGTTAAGCTTTTTTAATTGACTTGATTAAATTTTTATATTATACTTTTTTAAGTCCTTAAGGGGCTTTTTTAAAAATTTTTTTTGGCCTCTTCGTCTAGTGGTTAGGACACCAGGTTTTCATCCTGGTAACAGGAGTTCGATTCTCCTAGAGGCTACCATGTCTAACAATATGTCTAATAAATTTAAAAATGCATTATTAATAGTTGATAGAATTTGCAAACTCACGGGGATTAATTTTTCTGAATTAGAAATTTTAAAAAAACCGCAAAGAATTATAGAAGTATCTTTGCCAGTATTAATGGACGATGGATCTTTAAAGATCTTTCAAGCATATCGCGTTCAATATAATAATATCAGAGGCCCTTATAAAGGTGGTCTTCGTTTTCATCCTCAAGTTGATTTAGATGAAGTGCAAGCCTTGGCTTTTTGGATGACAATTAAATGCGCTGTAGTTGATATTCCTTTTGGTGGCGGTAAGGGCGGTATTATTGTTGATACTAAAAAATTAAGTCAAAATGAAATAGAAAGATTAACTCGCGCTTATGTTCGAGGCTTTGCTGATTTTATTGGCCCCGACATTGATATTCCAGCGCCTGATGTTTATACTAATCCGCAAATTATGGCATGGTTTATGGATGAATATAGCCATATAAAAGGGAAAAATATCCCAGCTTGTGTTACAGGAAAACCAGTTGAAATCGGCGGATCATTAGGCAGAGACATTGCTACTAGCCAAGGAGGATTTTATATATTTACTAATTTATTAACAAAAATAAAAATTAAAAAACAAGATATTTCTATTGTTGTGCAAGGCTTTGGTAATGTTGGTTTAAATTTTGCTAAATTAGCTTATGCGGCTAGTTATAAAGTGGTTGCAGTTTCTGATTCACAGGGGGGTATTTATAATCACGAAGGACTTGATATAGAAAAAATAATTTTACATAAACAAAAAACTAATTCAGTTATAAATTTTGATAATGCAAAAAATATTACTAATGAAAAATTATTAGAATTGCCAGTAAGCGTTTTGGTTCCATCAGCGCTAGAGGGTGTTATTGATGAGCATAATGTTAATAAAATAAAAGCGTCAATTATTATAGAGCTAGCTAATGGACCAATTACATCTATTGCTAGCGATAAATTATTTAAAAAAAATGTGATTGTCGTGCCAGATGTTTTAGCCAATGCTGGAGGCGTAATTGTTTCTTATTATGAATGGTTGCAAAATTTGCAGCATTTTTATTGGGATATAAATAAAGTAAATATTAGTCTTCAGGAACAAATAAATAACGCTTTTTACAAGGTTTGGCAAACTAAAGAAAAATATAATGTTGATTTGCGTTTCGCTGCGTATATTATAGCGATAGAAAAAATTGTTGCTTGTTTAAAAATAAGAGGAATATAAAATTATGAAAATTTATGTTCAAAAGAATATTCAACAACAGTTACTTATACTTGGAATTGAAACAAGCTGTGATGAAACTGCCGCAGCAGTTATAAGTTGCAAGGGCGATGATGTTAAAATATTATCTAATATTATTTCTTCACAAATAAAAATACATCAAAAATATGGCGGCGTAGTGCCTGAAGTGGCAGCGCGCGAGCATGTTGTAAATATTTTGCCAGTGATTAATAAAGCGCTAGCAAAAGCCAATTTATTTTATCCTTATAATGGTCTTGACGCTATTGCTGTTACGCAAGGACCAGGATTAATAACTTCTTTAATGGTTGGAGTAGAAACAGCCAAAACACTAGCTTATACTTGGCAAGTTCCTATTGTTGGCATTAATCACATTGAAGGCCATATATATGCCAATTGGTTAAGTCCAGCGAGTAAAATTTTTAAATCTCAAACTTCAAGCAAATCTAAAATTCAAAATAAATCAATATTTCCAGTTTTAATTTTAACCGTGAGCGGCGGACATACAATGTTGGTTTTAATGAAAGCGTATGGCCAATATCAAATTATTGGAGAAACAAGAGATGATGCTGCTGGTGAAGCTTTTGATAAAGCCGCGGTAATGTTGAATATTGGTTATCCAGGTGGACCAGCAGTTGCGGCTTATGCTGCGCAAGTTAAAGATAAGGAAATAAAAAATCAAGAAATTCATTTGCCCAGACCAATGATTTATGATAAAAATTATGAATTTTCTTTTTCTGGATTAAAAACTGCTTTGTTTTACGCTTTACAAAGAGATAAAAAATATAAAGAAAAAATTCCTGAATATTGCGCTGAATTTCAGCAAGCAGTAGTAGATGTTTTAATTGCTAAAACAATAAGAGCTGCTGAAACGTTAAATTGTCAGACAATAATGTTGTCAGGAGGCGTTGCGGCAAATAAAGAATTACGAAATCAACTTGATGCAACAGTTAAAACAAAATTAGTTGGAGTTAAAGTAATAATTCCTGAAGTTGAGTTTTGTACTGATAATGCCGCTATGATAGCAACGGCTGGATATTTTAAAATTCGGGCTAGCAATCAAACCATTTCAAAAGCGGTTAAATCGTCTTTGGGGCAATTGAAAAATAATTGGGCTAAATTGCAAGTTAACTGTAATTTAGAATTATAAATTGGGTCTGTCGCCAAATACTCTTTCGAGTAGAAAATTTCAAATTTTTAGGAAATTTTTTTAAAAAGTTTTGAGGGAATATGGTTATATTAGCGAAAAAATTTTTGACAAAATTTACAAAAATTTGGAATTTTATACCAAATACGGTATTCGGCGACAGACCCAAATTAGTTTTGATTAATTAATTTAAGCAGTTCGTGTTTTTTTTCTTCCATTAATTTTTGGCTAGTTGCTTCTAAATTAAGCCTTAGCAAAGACTCAGTATTGGAAGCGCGAACATTAAACCACCACTCAAGATATTCTACTGTTAAACCATCTAAGTTGTTTTGATTTCCATCGCAATATTTTTCTTTTAATTCTTTGATTTTTCTTTTTTGATTTTTAACTAAACTGTTGGTTTCTTCTATTTGCCAATAGCGAGTATAATTTTTTATTATAGTTGATAATGGTTTATTTTTTTGTGAAATTATCTCAGTAATTATTAGCGCGGTAATCATGGCGCTATCTGCTCTATAATTATCGCGATAATAATAATGTCCAGAAAGTTCTCCGCCAAAGATTGCTTTAGTTTTTTTCATAATTTTTTTAATAAAACTGTGGCCAACTCTAGAAATAATTGCTTGTCCATTATTTTTTTTAATAATTTCTGGAACAATATGACCGCAACGCAAATCATAAATAATTTTTTCATTAAAATGTTTTTTTAAAAAATATTCAGCTAAAATAGCAACAATAATTCCACCGTTAATTGCTTGTCCTTGCTCATCAACAAAAAATACTCTATCAGCGTCTCCATCAAAAGCCATGCCAAAGCTTGCTTTTTCTTTTAGCACAGTTTTTTGTAAATCCACTAAATTTTTACTTTCTATTGGGCTTGGTTGATGGTTTGGAAATAAGCCATCAAGTTCAAAATATAAAGGAATAATTTTGCAAGGCAAATTATTGTAAATCAAAGGCACAATTTTGCCTGCCATAGCATTGCCAGCATCAGCAACAATTTTTAAATTAGAAATATTTTTTGTGTTAATAAATTTTAAACAATTTTTTAAATAATCAGGCAAGATGTTTTTTTGTTCAATTGCTTTATGTAAAGGCGTGTTAATAAATTTGTCTTGTTCTATTAATTTTTTTAATTTTTGAATTTTTGTTTGTCCAAAAGGAACTGCTTTAGCCAAAGTTAATTTAAAGCCATTCCATTCTTGGGGATTATGCGAAGCAGTAATCATAATTGCTGGCAATTTCCAGAAACCAGAAGCAAAATAAGTTATATCAGTTGATACTAAGCCAATGTCAATAACTTTAACACCTGCGTTATTTATGCCTTGAGCTAAACTAGTAAAAAGCGCTTTGTTTGACAGCCTCATATCTCTGCCAATAACTATTGTTTGTTTGTTGGCTAATTGAGCAAAAACATTACCAATGGCTTCAGCTGTTTTGTTGGTTAAATCTTGCCCATAGATTCCCCTGATGTCGTATGCCTTAAATATAGATGGATTTATTTGCATAAATTTTAATAATTATTTAGGATTATATAAATAATATCATTATTATTAAACAATGTTAATAGTAAAAAAACAACAACAAGCTATTGATGAAATCTTCGCGAGTAAAATTATTTCTTGCGAAGATTTAGCTAGCACAAAACGACAAGTAGCTAAAAAATATAAAATTGGTATTTTGCGTAATTCTGATATTTTAAAAAAATATAAACAGCAACAATCGCGTGGCGCTATGACAACATTGTTGAATTTGAAAAAGGTTTTGCGCAAACGTCCTGTTAGAACTTTGTCAGGCATCGCGCCAGTGGCTGTTTTAACAAAGCCATATCCTTGCCCAGGCAAGTGCGTTTATTGTCCTAGTGAAAAAAATGTACCGCAAAGTTATTTATCCAATGAACCAGCAGTAATGCGCGCTATTCGTTGTGATTATGATCCATATAAACAAGTGTCATTAAGATTGCGCGCTTTAAAAGCCAATGGTCATGAGCCAACAAAAATTGAATTGATTGTTATTGGCGGAACATGGTCAGTTTTGCCAGAAAAATATAAATATTGGTATATTAAAGAATGTTTTAAGGCAGCAAATGAGTTTGAAAAAATAAAAAGCATAAAAATTAAAACACGAAATAGCGACATAAAATGCGAAATTAAAAAATTAAAACAACAATTGCTTCAAGAGCAAAAGAAAAACGAGAAAACTAAATATAAAATAATAGGTATTACGCTTGAAACGCGGCCAGACTATATTAATGAGGAAGAATTATTAGAAATGCGAAAATTAGGCGCGACTAGAGTTGAATTAGGAGTGCAAGCGATTGATGATAAAATTTTAAAATTAAATAAACGTGGACATGATGTTGAAAAAATTGCAAGCGCTACTGAATTATTAAAAAATTTTGGTTTTAAAGTAACTTATCATATTATGCCTAATTTACCAGGCGCTACTGTTAAAAAAGATTTAGCTATGTTTAAAAGTTTATTTAATGATGAACGATTTCAGCCAGATCAAATAAAACTTTATCCAACAGTAGTAACGCGCAATAGTTTGTTATATAAATGGTGGCAAGAAGGAAAATATAAATCATATCCTGATAAAGTTTTGCAAAATTTAATTGTAAAATGCAAAAAAATTGTGCCGCAATACGTTAGAATTATTCGCCTTATTCGCGATATTCCAAAGGAGTCAATTATAGCTGGAAATAAAATTACTAATTTGCGGCAGATAATGAAAGATCAAAATGTAAAATGCGAATGCATTAGATGCAGGGAGGCAAAAAATAAGCAGTTACAAATTAATAATTTTAAATTACAAATTATTAATTATCCTACATTAAACGGACAGGAATATTTTATTCAAGCAGTTGATAAAAAAGATAATACGCTTTTTGGGTTTTGTAGATTAAGATTGCCAGCGCGTAATACAAAACATGCGACATTTAGTACATTAAGCAATGCGGCATTAATTCGTGAATTGCATGTTTATGGCGAGTTGGTTTCTGTAGGACAAAAAAAGAAAATTCAACACGCAGGTCTTGGAAAACAATTAATGTTAATGGCTGAAAAAATTGCGTTGAATAATGGTTTTAAAAAAATTGTTGTTATTTCTGGCGTTGGCGTGCGCGGTTATTATCGTAAATTAGGATATAGATTAAAAGATAGTTATATGGTAAAAGCCTAGAAAAGTAGTCTTCCCTGATAAGAGAGGATTAAAAAGGGTTTTCTTTTTTTATTTTTGTTATTCTGATATAATAAAGTTATAAATAATGGGTCTGTCGCCGAATACCGAATACGGTATTCGGT
>JAHJAP010000090.1 GCA_018813805.1 Patescibacteria group bacterium | reverse complement strand
TATCTTTATTAGTTTCAGAAATATCTGTGTTGCCATAACCAGTAGGTCTCTTTGAAAGAATTGTTTTTCCAAGATAATAAACTGCCGAAGGTATGATTATGTTATATAAAGTGAATAGGTGATACCATTTAACTTCTGGCATAAAGCTAACAACTAATGGAAGTATTACCAAGCCTAAAATTGGAAGCATTATTCCAAGCATATTCAAGGTTGTTAGAGGTGACTGCAGATTTTGTGCGTAGTGAAGCATTTTCTCATAAGTTTCTTCTAACATTACACTAAGAGACTTGTCTAATGCATTTATCCTTCTGTCCTCAGAAGATTCATAAAGAGAAGACTCGATTAAATGAACACTTTCTATGAATTCTAAATTCCATTTTCTCCAACTTTCTAAGTAATCATCCATTGATTCTTTTATAGAATGATACTTTCCACTTTCAATATTCCAAACAATTTTCTTCAAATCAATTGAAAGCGGAGGAGATAAATGTTCAGCAGCAAAATCTATTCCTAGTTCAAAATTGGACGTGTGCCTCATATAAGTTACTATGTAAAAAATGCATAAAACCATTTGGTTGCTGGCTTTCATACGCCAGTTATCAGCAAAGAAAAAAGGCAGGTTTCCAAGGGGCATCATCAATATTACACCTGCTAATAAAGCCATAACTATCATAAAATAACTGATGTCTCCACCGAATAAGTAAGGAATTATCACACCCATAAATAATCCTAGAAGCAGAAAAAACATGAATACTGCTATAGGAAAACTAGCTGCTCCTGTAGGACTTATGTTTAAATGACAAATATCAATAGCTTCTTGATATTGGGGAATTTTAGGTTTATCAGCTTTTATGTTGAAAATTTTTTCTGAAAAATTACAAGCTTTTTCATAAAAAGATAAGTGTTTTGGAAGATACTCTTTTTTAAAACTGTTGTAATCATTAGAAGTGATTGGTTCTAAAATATTATGTTCTTGTTTAAGCTCAGAATTAATCTTAGTCTGATACTTTTTTTTTATGTTGTCAACGCCTTTGTCATCCATTTTTTGAGCTATTTTTACGAACCTCTTTCTTTAACCACTCGTTCCACTCAAACAGTATTCTTTTAGAATCAAGCTCACCAGTTTTATCTTTAACACGATAACTAATTCTATGAAATTCATCATTACACCTAATAACAAATGGAGCTTCTAACAAATCATAATTTTTATTTTTTTCAACAGTTTTCAGCAAGTTCTCCTTCATATCTGCTCTTAGTAGAATATTATCCCATACAGCATCCCAGTTGCTAGCCCACTCCTTAACATTTCCAGCTATAGACTTTAAGATTTCTGATTCTCCATTTATTAATTCATCAGTTGGTTCTAATTGATCAGTTTTTGAATTGTACTTCATAAGGTCAACAAAACCGCCTTCTCTTAAAGGATCATCCTCCCAGTGTTTTCTGACCTCTGTTATTTGTGTAATCCTTCTCCATCTATGAAGTCCGTCAGCACTCTTTATAGGATTGGCAACAACAATTATGTCTGTAGCTTTAAAACTTGTTCTTGGCACATCCAAGTCATTAACCACTCTGTCAAACACTCCGTAAGGGCTGTCACCATGTATTGTTCCTGCAACAACATTTGCCAACGCACCGACTCTCATAGCTTCATAGAGTGCTTTGGCTTCAGAACTCCTGACCTCTCCAACAATCAAGCTTGAATCTCCAAGTCTCAGTGTTGTTCTAATACCTTCGCTAGCAGGAACTTCAGAACTTCCCTTTGAAAGCGCAGATGCAACTTTCATTGATTGAATATTGTAACCTAATCTTCTCAGAGAAGATGTTGGCAACTCTAAAGTATCTTCAATAGTTATAATTCTATATTTTCTCATAATTTCAACCATTAATGATCCTAGTAATGATGTTTTTCCAGCACTTCTTGTTCCAGCTATAAGCATGGTTCTGCTGCCGTCAATAATAAAACTTAATAATCCTGCTGCAAGTGGGGTTAACATATTGTTCTTCATAAAAAGAGGTATTGTCCATGGTTTGTCTCTGTGTCTTCTAAAGGCATAAGCTATACCTGTTGGATTTAATGGAGGTGCAATCACTCCAACTCTAGAATTTGCAATTAGAGGAATCTCTATTTCAGTATCAAGAATAGGGTTTGCTTCATCTAAAGGTCTTCCTGATATTAATCTTAATTTAGAAGCCCATGATTCTCCATCATCAATGGATGGAAGAATATTTGTTTTGCACTCGCCATAATCTTGATGAACAATAAATATTGGTATTTGACCCATAGGACTGTTAACGGTTATGTCTTGTATTTTAGGATCCTCAAGTAAGACTTCTATCAATCCAAAACCTACTGTGTACCTTATAAGTATTTGAGTTAGTTCGTTAACTTCTTTTTTGGAAAGTTTAATATTTCTATAGTTTGCCAATTCTTCTATTAAATCATGACCTACATTGTAAAAGACTTCTCTCATTCTTTGTGGATTCACAAAATCTTGTTTTTCAGGCTTGTGTTCTGCCATGATATTTCTGGCCAAATCCAATAATTCATACTTGTCCTCATCAAGTTTGAACTCTGGTGGGGTAACATGATATAAGTATTGTATATTATCACTTAGTTCAAATATAACAACTTCAGAATCTTTAACATCATAATTATCTATTTCAACAGCATCTTTAGGGAATGTAGCCATTAATTTTGTAAACATAAAATCAGGCTTTATTGTTGGGTTGAACACTTTCCTATAGATGTCTCTGGAGCCTACTTTGTGGCCTGCAGAGAATGGTCTTAGAACAGCTATGAGTTTAGTGTTTTCCAGCAAGCTTATAAGATATTCTAATAGTTGAATATATTTTTTATGAGCAGACAAGCTTTTTTTGTCTTTGCTTTTATCCAAAAAAATGTTTTCTCTGCGATGAATTCTTTTGAGAGTAACGTAACAACCCATAGGGTCCTGTTTCAACATGTTGAAGATTGTGTTTCTAATCTCATTAAACTTTGTATCTTGCATTCCTCCTTCGTCGTAGTTTCTAAAGGATTCATGGCTGAATAAGTCTTTATTTTTCAACAATTCATTGTATAAATGTGCTATTTCTGTAAGTATAACTGTCTGAGCATAATCATATTCATAATCTCTTTTTTGAGAAAAAACTATTTTTGTAGTTCCAGGATTTTCAATTAGAAATTCTACAGTTTTAGACATGTATAGTTCATCATCCTCTATAGATGGTGCTCTAGTTATCTTGTCACAGTTTATTTTCAGAACGTTATCTTCTCCTTGTTTTAGTGTTTCATAAGAAAACACATCATTATTCATTAATCACTCACCTCAAGCCGAAAACTTTATATTAACATCTATGAATATTAATTGTACAAAAATACCTTTATAAAACTTTTGAAATAATATGGCTGAACAAGATTTTATAACACAACAGGAATCGCAGAAAAAAAATGACAAGGCAGACTCTCCTTTTCAAACCGTTTCAAAAAATGTAACTGTTGTAGGTTCTAGATTGAGAGTTTTAGAAGAAAGATATTCTAATATAAGAAAGAAAAATCAAATGATGGATCAAAATGTCCTGGAGTTTGAGAGAGATATCAGGCAAGAAATAAGACTTTTAAATCAAGATTTACTCGATATAAAAAGGTCTATTGGTGAAATTAATGACAATCTTATTCAGATGTCTTCAGAACTGTCTAAATCAGTCAAGCAGTCAGATTTTAAGGTTATTGAGAAATATGTTGATATGTGGGAACCTATGAGTTTTGTAACTAGAGACGAGTTAAGTAAGATTTTAAAAAACAAATAAAGAAACATTTAAATAGAATCTTGATATTAAAATATCTGAAAAGAGAGGTAATAAATGGCTTTTTTTGGAAGAAATAAATCTGCTATGAAAGGTACTCCGGTTGATCAAGTATTAACCATGAGACAGCAAGGAATAGATAATAATAGAATAATTCAGACACTTCAAAGAGATGGTTATTCATCTTCTCAAATATTTGAGGCTATGAACGAGGCAGATACAAGGCCTGCAGTCACTGATGTTTCTCCTGAAGATGTTGATAAAGAAATAACCCAAAATTTTGATCCAGTTGAAGAACAGCTTCAACAGCCTCGACAGCCTCAACAAACAGTTTCATCACCTGATTACTCTAATTCAAGTTTTAAAAGGCCACATGAAGAACCAACGAATATACCTGTTTATAAGCAAAATTCTTCTGAAGTCGAAGAATTAGTGGAGTCTGTTATAGAAGAGAAATGGAATGATTTAGTTAAGGATATTAATAAAATAATTGAATGGAAAAACAACTCTGAATCTAAAATTAACTCTTTAGAACAAGAATTTTCAAGTATGAAAGAAAGTTTTGACAAGTTACACCAAGCAGTTATAGGAAAAATAGGTGAGTATGACAAAAACATATTAAATGTTGGTGCAGAAGTCAGAGCTATGGAAAAAGTTTTTTCTAAGGTTTTACCTGTATTCACAGAGAAAGTTAATGATTTGTCAAGAGTCGCTGAAGCATTCAAGAAGAAAAATTAGTTCTAACTTGTTTTTGTTAAAAATATGATTGTGAATAATCCTATTAAAAGTATCGCTATTAATCCAAGAACTTTTGGATGTATCAAAGTGTTTAAAACATTTGTCCCAAAACTAGTTGTTTTAGTTGAGCCTCCAGGAATGTCTCCTGGTAAAACAACACTATCTCCATCTTCTGCTTCAACACCTGTTCCTTTCTCTAAAAGGTTCTGACCATAAGTAGATGCAAATCCTGCAATCATTATTATTATAACTATTACTATTAAATATGGGTAGAATCTAGTATCTTTTATAAGAGAGATTGTGTCTGCTTCTGAAGTTCCAAACATTCTTACACCGAATATTATGAAGAAAATGAAAAGGAACAATACCAGAAACCAAGGAGTGATTACGTTGAGTACTGCAACAGCAGGTTTTGATATAACAATAAGTATTGCAAGTGCTAAAGCTATTATAGCATGAATTCCTTTCATATCTTTACCAAAAAGCTTAGTGTACTCCATAATAGCATAGACTAAGGCAAATATTAGCAGAAATACAAATACTATTGAGAAATGTTGAATTATTCCGATATCCATGAATGTAGCCATTTTACAATTATTTTCTGCCAGGGAATATCTTTGTTAAGTCCTCCATGAAGTGCTTAAATCCTTTTTCTTTGCTGTTTTTATCATCTTTGGTTATGAAACCTATTATTATTCCAAACACTAATAAAACTACAACTACTTCTTTAACGTAAGGATCCTGCACCCAACGAAGCCACCATGGAAGTGTTCTCCAAACATTGGCTGCTGACAGGAACACAACTAATACAGCTATTATTGCAATAACCATAGCTATACCTCCAAGACTAGTTCCTGCAAAGTTGACATCTCCTCCGATTATTCCCAATATAAGCATAACCATCACAAATGCTATTAGAACTAATGAAACGTCAGGTAATGCTTTGTTCATTATGTTGACAACATCCAGCATTCCATTACCTAAAAATGCATTTGAAGGGTCTCTTGAACCCCATAACACGTGAGGTATTATAACTGAAAAACCCATGCATAAAGCTATGACAACGTTAAATTTTTTGCTGTCTTTTCCTAATATGTGAGATTTTTCAAGAGCAGCAAAAACAAGTGTGAATATTATCAAAAATGGAAGTATGACATCTACAACTCCTATATCCCAAAGTGCATATATTGAACTTTCAAAAGACCAAACCATTATTAATCACCTTTTTTCTCTTTATCATCTTTTTTTGTTGTTTTACTTTTAGTAATCCAAGCCATGAATAAAACTATTAATATTAATAATATTACTGCTGAAACTGCTTGTGAATCCCAATATTTTACTAGGAATTCATAAATCTGTGAAAGCCATCCTATCGCATTCAAGAAAATTAGTATGAGCACGATTAGAGCGACTATCATGAAAGCGTTTCTCCAACCTTTCTCGAGTTCGTATTCTCCTTCTTTTTGAAGTACCCCTGCCAATATCAAGAATAACACAAATAAGAACACTAGCAAGAATGCTTGGCTTGCAACCATGTTTATCAAAGCGACAACTTTAGACGAGGCAACAACGAAGAAGGCTATTACAAATGCAACCATTGCATTCATATTCTTTCTAGTGACTTGAACGTCCCCAATTTTTTCTGTACCAAATATTTTTGTTTTTTCCAGAATTGCAAATATTATTGTGAACGCTAATAAGAATGGAAGTATAACGTCATATAATCCAAGTTCATTCAAAAAAGCTAGGGTTCCGCCTAGCACAGTCTCTGTCATTCTAATACAAATTATTGACTGATTAATATATAAATGTTTTGATTATTTTTTAAGATACTAGAAAATGAAATAATTTATTGGATGTTTAATCTCATTTTCTATGTTGTAAAAGACTGATAAAACATCTAATTTTAAATGTCTTTTACTATACTCACAAAAATTTTATAAATTCAAAGTTAGTTATAATCTTTAGAGGTGTTAATAATGAATTATGAAGGAATAATTATTGAAAGAAATTGTCACTCATCTTTTAAGATAAAAGGCAGCAAGATTGTATACATTGACCCTTATCAAGTTAGTGAAGTAACTGACAAAGCAGACTTGGTTTTGATTACTCATGAGCATTTTGATCATTGCAGTCCAAGAGATATTGAGAAATTGTCAGATGAAAACACTATTGTAGTTACTGTTCCTGATTGTCAAAGTAAACTTTCAGGTTTAAAAGTTAAAAATGTCACTTTGGTTGCACCGGGTGATAAATTAGAATTGTTAGGATTAATGCTTGAGGTTGTTCCAGCTTATAACACTAACAAAACTTTTCATCCTAAAGAGAATCTATGGGTTGGATTTGTGTTGACAATTGATGGCAAAAGAATTTATCATGCAGGAGACACAGATTTGATTCCTGAGATGAAAGAATTGCAAAATATAGATGTTGCTCTTCTACCAGTATCAGGAACTTACGTTATGACCTCTATGGAAGCAGCTGAGGCCTGTAAGTTGATAAATCCACGATTAGCTATACCTATGCATTATGGTTCTATTATTGGAACTAATGGTGATGCAGAGACTTTCAAGCAGAGAGCACATTGTAATGTGGAGATTATATAACTATGAAAAATTCTAATTTGCAGGAAATGTTATCTTTTCTTAAGTTATTAGTTAATATTGACACTAGTAATCCTCCAGGAGATAATTATGACAGAGTAATTGATATTTTGGAAACAAAGTGTATAGATTTAGGTTTGAAAACTAGACGAGTTGTTCCGCCAAAACACTTATGGTCTAGCAGCATAGGAAGTGAAAGAATAAATTTATTGGCAGAATGGGATTCTGGTAGTAAGGAATGGCTTCATTTAAATGCTCATTATGATGTTGTTCCCCCTACAAAGAATTGGAAAACAGATCCTTTTAAACTAGTAATTAAAGGAGATAAAGCTTATGGTAGAGGAGCATATGACGTTAAGTGTCAATTTGTTGTTTACTTGTTTGCAATAAAAGAATTACAGGAAGAAGGTTTCAAACCAAAGGTGAATTTGCAATTGTCGTTTGTGCCTGATGAAGAAACAGGTGGAAAAGCAGGTTTCTCATATATAGTTGATAAAGAATTTGTAAAGGCGGATTATGCAATTGGTGAAGGTCCTTCAAACACTTTCTTTCAGAATTCAGGCAAAGGAACATTACATTTAAGAGTTAACATTAGAGGTAAATCAGCTCATGCAGCTTATGATAATGTTCTTCCAAGTGTTAATGCTTTTGAAAAAGCCATAGCCTTACTTGTTGAACTTAATAGTTTAAAGTCAGAAATTGTTAAAAGAATCTCTAGCTATACTGTTCAATCAGAGAATGAGAAAAAAGCTTCAATGGTTTTAGGTGGAGAAGTTAATGGTTGCGGAAAAGTCAATACTATACCTGATTTTTTTTCATTTACCATTGATAGGCGTTTCTTGCCTGAAGAAAACATGATTGAAGTGAAGAAAGAAATATTGGATGTTTTTGAACGCGCAAAGAGAAAAGATTCTGAATTAAAGATTGATTTTGAAGTGTTAGATTTTTTTGATGCTATACGCAAACACAAGAATTCTTTAGAGGACAATTTCTTGCAAGCCATTAAGAAAGTGTACAAGAAAGAAGGCAAAGGAGTTATGCTGAGTGGGGGGACTGATATGAGATTGTTAAGCTATAAAGGAATTCCGTGCATAGGATACAGTCCTCATGGTGAAAACATGCACGCAGACAATGAATATGTCAGTATAAAAAGCATGGAAAAAACAAAAGAAGTTGTTAAAAAATTAATAAAGAATTGGTAATTAATATTTATTATCCTGAAGCACTACCTAATTTTAGTTAAAAATTTAGAAAAGTATAAAAAGCTGTGATGAGTGCAGTTATTGAGGGAATTATTATGTTAAGAACACATACTTGCAATCAATTAAGGAAAGAAGACGTTGGCAAAACCATTGAGTTGGCTGGCTGGGTTCATTGTCGTCGTGATCATGGAAATGTGATTTTTATTGATTTACGCGATCGTTATGGCTTAACACAATTAACCTTTGATCCAAAAATTAGCAAAGATTCATGGCAAACAGCTAATAAATTAAGAAATGAGTGGGTTATTAAAATTAAAGGTAATGTTATTGCTAGGCCAACTGACATGATTAATCCAAAATTAAAAACTGGTGAAATAGAAGTTGATTGTTCAGAAATAAACATCTTATCTCAATCTAAAACTTTACCATTTGAGATTAATGAAGAAAAAGCCAAAGAAGCTGGCGAAGCAATTCGCTTGCAATATCGTTTTATTGATTTAAGAAGAAAAAAAGTTCAAGAAATGCTGGCAACTAAAGATAAATTTATACGTTATATAAGAAAATATTTTCATAATAATGATTTTATTGAAATTCAAACTCCAATTTTAGCTAATTCATCTCCAGAAGGGGCTAGAGATTTTTTGATTCCATCAAGATTGCATCAAGGAAAATTTTATGCCTTACCACAAGCTCCACAACAGTTTAAGCAGTTATTAATGGTAGGCGGACTTGATAAATATTTTCAAGTTGCGCCATGTTTTCGTGATGAAGATTCGCGCACAGATCGTCATTATGGAGAATTTTATCAACTTGATATGGAAATGAGTTTTGTGGAGCAAGAAGATATTTTTGAAATTATGGAACCATTAATGTTAGAACTTACTAAAGAGTTTTCTAAAAAGAAAATAGTTAATCTTGATAAAAATAATAAATTTAAAAAAATTTCTTATAAAGACTCAATGAATAAATATGGAACAGATAAACCTGATTTGCGTTTTGAATTAGAAATAACACCGATTACAGATTTAGTAAAAGGCTGTGGATTTAAGGTTTTTGCTGATATGGCAGATTTAAAAAATAATAGCGTTGTGCATGCCTTAAAAGTTGATAATGGCGCTAAGTTTAGCCGAAAAGACATTGATGAACTTACAGAGATCGCTATAAGCAAAGGAGCTAAGGGCTTGGCTTACATTAAAATTGAGCAAGAAGTAAATGGATATAAATTAATTAGTCCAATTATAAAATTTTTAGGAGATGAGTTAGCTCAAAAGATTTTAAAAGAAGTAAAAGCCAAGGCAGGGGATATAATATTTTTTGGAGCTGATAAATTGGATATTGTTTGCCAAGTTTTAGGAACTATTAGAAATGTTGTAGCAGAAAAACTTGGTTTAAAAGATAATACTAAGGCTGCTTGGTGCTGGGTTGTTGATTTTCCAATGTATGCTTATTCTGAAATAGAAGAAGAAAGAATTGATTTTGGACATAATCCATTTTCAATGCCACAAGGAGGCATGGAGGTATTAAATAAAAAAAATCCTTTAGATATTTTAGCTTATCAATTTGATTTAGTTTTAAACGGCTATGAAGTTTCAAGTGGGGCAATTAGAAATCATGATTTAAAAATTATGTATAAAGCGTTTGAAATAGCAGGCTATTCCAAAGAAGAAGTTGATAAAAAATTTAAAGCAATGATTAATGCGTTTGAATATGGCGCTCCGCCTCATGGAGGAAACGCTCCTGGCATTGATAGAATATTAATGATTTTAAATGATTGGGATTCTATTCGAGATATTTACGCTTTTCCAAAAGATGGCAAGGGACGTGATATTATGATGGATTCGCCAAGCGAAGTTAGCGAAGAGCAATTAAAAGAATTAAATATAAAAATAATAAAATAAGGGGTTTGTCGACAGACCCTATTGGATTATTTAATTAAAAATAACTTGGCGTTCAGAATGTGTTGGGCTTATATATTTATTTGCTTTTTATATAATTTTACTTTAGAATAAAAAAATAGGAATTAATTAATATGGTGTTAAATGTCATATTTCGCTTAAATTTAGAAATTTTATACTCGAAAGAGTATTCGGTGACAGACCCTAAAAACAGCATTTAACAGTAGGTTTATAGTATAATATTTAAATTTTGTTTAAAACAATATTTATGTCAGATAATGTATTACAAAAAATTCTTCATCCTAGCCAGCGAGGTAAAATTTGGCAAACCTTTATTTTTATTATAATTCTAACTTTATTTGGGGCTTTAATTGATTTTGGTCAATATTATAATAAATTAATTAATAAATTTCAATTACCATTACCACACGTCAAGGAGGTGTTATTTAAATTAGGGCTGGATCTTATAGGTGGTACTCAATTAATTTATCAAGCCAATGTTGCTGCTGTGCCATTACAGGATCGTAATATTGCTGTTGAGGGTGTTAGGGATGTTATTGAGCGACGAGTTAATGTTTTTGGTGTTAGCGAACCCAATATTCAGGTTAATAAAACCGCAGATGGTGATTTTCGAGTTTTAGTAGAATTAGCTGGAGTTAAGGATATTAAAGAAGCTATAAAAATGATTGGTGAAACGCCTTTGCTGGAATTTAAAGAGCAAAATCCAGGGTTAAGACAGATGACTAAGGAAGAAACAAAACAACTTAATGATTTTAATAAATCAGCAGAACAACGAGCTGAAGAAGCGTTGGGTAAGGTTATGTCTGGTGGTGATTTTGGCGCTTTAGCTAAACAGTTTAGTGAAGATGAAAAAACTAAAGATAATAATGGTGATTTAGGCTGGATAAATTCTGAAAATAATTACAAATTAGCTGAAGCATCTAGAAAAATTTTAGTTGGTAAAACCACCACTGATTTAGTTGTTGGCGATTTTGGATATGAGATTATTAAACTTGAAGACAAGAGAAATAGAAAAGATTCTTTTAATAATAAAGAAGAAAAAGAAGTTAAAGCTTCGCACTTATTAATTTGTTTTGACGGTGTTGCTGATTGTAAAAATGGTTTAACAAAAGAAAAGGCCAATGAAAAAATTAAAAAACTAAAAGAACAAGCTAATATTAAAAATTTTATTGATTTAATTAAACAAAATTCAACTGAACCAGGCGCTAGTCAAACTGGCGGTGATTTGGGTTGGTTTAAAAGAGGTCAAATGGTCAAGTCTTTTGAAGATACTGTTTTTAGCCAAGCAATAGGTTCTATTTCTAATGTTGTTGAAACAGAGTTTGGTTATCATTTAATATATAAACAAAGCGAAAGAAATATTGAAGAATATAAAATTCGACATATTTTAGTTAAAATTAAAACTAAAGAAGATATTGTTGGCAAGCAAAGTGATTGGCAAAACACTGAATTAACTGGCAAAAATTTAAAGAAGACAATTGTTCAATTTGATTCTAATAGTAATTTACCAGAAGTTTCTATGGAATTTGATGACGAAGGAGCTAAAATATTTGAAAATATTACCAATCGCAATGTTGGCAAACCAGTAGCTATTTATTTGGATGGATATTCAATTAGTATGCCAACAGTTAATGAAAAAATTAGCGGTGGTAAAGCTGTTATTTCAGGTAAATTTAATATTCAAGAGGCTAAATTATTGGCTCAAAGATTAAACGCTGGCGCTTTGCCTGTGCCAATTAGCTTGGTTAGTCAACAAACCATTGGTCCAAGTCTTGGACAACAATCAGTTTCTGATAGCTTACGTTCCGGAATCATTGGTTTTTTTGTTATTGCTTTATTTATGATATTTATTTATAGATTACCAGGCTTGTTGGCTGTTTTTGCTTTAATTATTTATAGTATTTTAGTTTTGGCAATTTTTAAGTTGTGTTCAATAACCTTAACTTTATCTGGAATAGCTGGCTTTATTATTTCCATTGGCATGGCTGTTGACGCTAATATTTTAATTTTTTCTAGAATGAAAGAAGAGACCATTAATGGTAAGCCGTTAACTAGATCCATAGAAGAAGGTTTTAGGCGAGCATGGACATCAATTCGTGATAGTAATATTTCAACTCTAATAACTTGTTTTATTTTAATTCAATTTACCACGAGTGTAGTTAGAGGATTTGCTATAACATTAGCTTTGGGTGTAATAATTTCAATGTTCACAGCGATTTTTATTACTAGAAATTTTTTAAATTTAATTCCCGCTAGATGGTTAGAAAAAAAATCTTAGCTAATTACTTCAATTAA
This sequence comes from Patescibacteria group bacterium, assembly GCA_018813805.1. Taxonomy (GTDB): domain Bacteria; phylum Patescibacteriota; class Patescibacteriia; order Patescibacteriales; family GWC2-42-12; genus JAHJAP01. The sequence continues at coordinate 9,007 of JAHJAP010000090.1, read as the reverse complement.
AAAAATTATGACTAATTATAAAATAATTCAACAAAGGAAGTTTTGGTTATCTATTTCTGCTATTTTATTTATTATTTCCGCAGTAGCTCTGTTTATTTGGGGTTTTAAATATGGCATTGATTTTACCGGCGGTAGTTTATTGGAAGTTAGATTTTCTAAAACTCGGTTAATAGTTAGCGAGTTGGAAAAAAATTTAGCTGATTTGAATTTGAGCAGTTTGATTATTCAACCAGTTGGTGAAAATGATATGATTTTTAAATTTCAAGAAACTAGCGAAGAAAAACATCAAGCAATTTTAATAAAATTAAATCAGTTAGTTCAGTCTAATGACAAGCAAGCAGTTATTGAAGAATTACGCTTTGATTCAATTGGTCCATCTATTGGAGCTGAACTTAAAAAAAGATCTGTTTATGCTATTATATTTGTTCTTTTAGCAATTTTATTTTATATTACTTATGTTTTTAGAAAAGTTTCTAAGCCAGTTGCTTCATGGAAATATGGCATAAGCGCTTTAATCGCCTTGGTTCATGATGCTATTATTGTTTTAGGAGTTTTCGCTGTTTTGGGTAAATTTTATAATATAGAAATTAATACTTCATTTGTGGCAGCGATTTTAACTGTTTTGGGCTATTCAGTTCATGATACTATTGTGGTATTTGATCGTTTGCGTGAAAATTTACCTAAAAGCAATGAAGATTTTGAAGGGACTGTTAATGTTAGTTTAAATCAAACTTTAGTGCGTTCTATTAACACCTCATTAACAATATTATTGGTTTTAGCATCAATTATTATTTTTGGTGGTTCTTCTATCAGAACATTTGCCATGGTTTTGGCCATTGGTATATTTATCGGAACTTATTCATCTATTTTTGTAGCTTCACCAATGTTGGTTGTTTGGGAGAAATGGAAAAAGTAAAATAAGAGTTTGTTGGAAATGCTATATTTAGCTTAAATTTTTAATTTTTGGTAAATTACAGCTTTTAACTTTTAACTACTTAAGTCATGTTTAATAAATTTTTAGGAAAATTTAGTAAAGATTTAGGCATTGATTTAGGAACTACAAATACATTGGTTTATGTTCCTGAAAAAGGAATTGTTATTAACGAACCATCAGTCGTGGCAATAAATATGCGGACTGATGAAATTCTAGCAATAGGAACTGAGGCTAAAAAAATGCTTGGAAAAACACCTGGACATATTCAAGTTATTAAACCGTTGGTTGATGGGATAATTTCTGATTTTGAGGTAACTGAAAAAATGTTAAAATATTTTATTGACAAAGTTCATTCGGAATATTTTACTTTAATTCCTCGTCCGCGAATAGTTATTGGCATTCCGTTAGATATTACTGAGGTTGAAAAAAAAGCAGTTAAAGATGCAACTAAGTCAGCTGGAGCTCGAGAAGTATTTTTAATTGAACAATCTATGGCTGCTGCGATTGGAACGCGATTTGTTGTAACTGATCCAAAAGCTACTATGATTGTTGATATTGGAGGTGGCACTACGGAAATTGCAGTTATTTCTTTAGGAGGCGTAGTTACATGGAAAACTTTACGATTAGCTGGTAATGCCTTGGATAATGATATAATTCAGTATGTTAGAGAAGAGTTTAATATTTTAATTGGCGAACAAGTAGCGGAAAATATTAAAATAAAAATTGGTTCAGCTGCTTTTTTGAAAGAAGCATTAGAAATGCCTCTTCGTGGCAGAGATTTAATTAATGGCTTGCCAAGAGAAGTAATAATAACCGATGCGCATGTTAGAGAAGCAATGTCTAGAATTGTTCGTCAGATAATTGAGAATATTAAAATTACTCTAGAAATAACTCCGCCTGAATTAGTTGCTGATATTTATGAGTATGGAATTGTTTTAACAGGTGGCGTGGCATTGTTGCGTGGCCTGGATTTAGAAATAGCTCAGGCAACCAAAATTCCAATTAGAGTTGCTGACGATCCTTTAACTAGCGTAGTTAGAGGTACTGGTGTTCTTTTAGCTAATTCAGAGTTGCTAAAAAAAGTTATTTCATCAGCTAATGAAGAATATTAGTAAAAAATTTTGAGCATTCTGTAATGGGTCTGTCGTTGAATACGGTATTCGGCGACAGACCCGTAATAGATCTAAAATGTATGCTAAAATTTAGTGTTAAAAAACATATTATAGTTGGAGCAGTTGTTGCACTGCTTATTTTTTTTCATTTTATTGGAATTTTATCTCCTTTTGAGTCAACAATTAGTTATTGGCTTAGTCCTTTATTTAGAAATTTTTATTCTTTTAGCTCTGGTTTGCGTTTGACTTATAATGAGCATATTAATAAAAGTGATTTAACTAGCAGAATTAAACAATTAGAAAATCAATTAAATAAATCAATAATTGATAATGTTAAGTTGAAAATTTTAGAAGAAGAAAATCAAGCTTTACGGCAAAATTTAAAATTTTTGATTAAAAGTCAATATCATTATGCAATGGCTAATATAATTTCTCGCGGAGAACCTATTGATTTAGTTAAGGGGAATAAAATTATTATTATTGATAAAGGGTCAGATGATGGCTTATTTCCTGGATTGCCAGTGGTTAGTTCGGATTTTTATGGTTCTGAAAATCAAGGATTAATTATTGGTAAAATTGTTACAGTAAAAAATAATTTATCAGAAGTTTGTTTGCTAAATAATCAAAATTGTAAATTGGCTGGTTCATTGTTGGGTCAAACAAAAATCAATGGTATTGTTAGCGGTGAATTAGGTTTAACTGTTAAAATGGAGTTTATTCCACAGACGCAAAAAATAAATAAAGGTGATATAGTAGTTACTTCAGGTTTAGAACAAAATATTCCACAAGGCCTAGTTATTGGCAAAGTAATTGATATTGTTAAAAATAATAACGAATTATGGCAAAGTTCTATTTTAGAGCCATTAATTAATTTTGATGATTTAATAATTGTCGCTGTTTTATTACCATAAATTATGTTTAATGAAAAAAAAATAATTAAAAATAAAATTTTAGCACCATTAACAACTTTTAAAATTGGCGGACCTGCTAAATTTTTTATAGAAATAAAAAGTACTGAAGATTTAATAGAAGCTGTTAATTGGGCAAAAATAAAAAAAGAAAAAATAAATATTTTGGGTGGTGGCAGTAATGTTTTAATTAATGATTTAGGCGTAGATGGTCTGGTGATTAAATTATCTAACGCGAATTTAATAGTTGATAATAATGAATTAATTTGTGATGCGGGGGTTAGTTTAGCACAAGCTGTTAGAGCTGCAATTGGTAATAATTTAACTGGCTTGGAATGGGCAACGGGCATTCCAGGAACAATTGGTGGAAGTGTTTATGGTAATGCTGGGGCTTTTGGTAGCAACATGGCAATGATTGTTAAAAATGTTGAAGTTTATGACATGAAGAATAATACTGTTTTTATTTTAAGTAATCAACAATGTCAATTTGATTATCGTGAATCTGTTTTTAAACAAAAAAATAATTTAATTATTACTAAAGTTTGCCTAGTCTTAGTTGCTGGCCAATTAATTGAGATTAAAAAATTAACTAATCAGTATTTAACTTATAGAAATAATTCACAACCCAAAAGTTTTAGCGCAGGTAGTATTTTTAAAAATTTAACTATTGAATATATAAGATCTGTTAATCAAAATTTAGCGCAACAAGCTGAAGAAGCAGGCGCGGTTAAAGCAAACAAAATAGCAGCTAGTTGGATAATTGATAAATTGGGATTAAAAGGCAAGCAAATAGGTTTTGCTAAAATTAGCGAAAAACATGCTGGCTTTATTTTAAATAATGAGCAAGCTAAGTCTCAAAATATAATTGATTTAATTAATTTTATTAAACAACAAGCCAAAGAAAGATACAATATTCAACTTTGTGAGGAAATTTGCTACTTAGGTTTTTAAAATAAACTTCGTCAAGGCAATTTAGAAATGTTATAATAAACCGAACTTTTTATGGGTCTGTCGCCGAATACCGAATATGGTATTTGGCGACAGACCCTTTATAACGCACTAATTTTTTAACAATGACTGCCCCAATACCTTGAACAGCAAAAGTACCAGCCTTATCCATTGGTTCTTTGGTTTTAATCTTCCGGCTGATAGTCGAAGGGTTTCGATTCAGCCTTCTTGCCATCTCCCTGATGGGTAATTTATCCCAAATCATGTAATGGAGCTTTTCTCGCTCTTCTAGGCTTAATTGTGTGTATGATTTTTTCATAATCAATTAGTATGCCCTAAATCGGTAATTTTTGCCAGGCGTTGCACTTGATCATTGAACTTGTCAGCATTGTACTTGACTTATATAAAAAAATATAGTATATTATTGACACTTAGCAAATCCTATGTTTTTATGGATTTGTCGTTGAATATTCTATTCGAGTAAAAAATTTCCTTGAAATTATGAAAATTTCTATCCGAAAGAGCATTCGGCGACAGTCCCCTGAATACGGTATTCGGCAACAGGTCCTTTATAAGGAAATTTGTTATTTAGGTTTTTGGGCAATTTTTTATTGACCTTCTTTTTAAATTTTATATTTATGAGCAGTGAATCAATATTAGATCAAATAATCGTTAATCAACAAGCTGAAGAAATATCTCGCTTGGATGTTATTGAATTAATTAGTGATTTATTCAATGAATTAAACAACAGAGAGCGCGATGTATTAATCAGGCGCTTTGGTTTGCATGGCAAAAATAAAGAAACATTAGAAGAAATAGGTCAAGTTCATCAATTAACTCGTGAGCGTATTAGACAAATAGAAACTTTTAGTATTAAAAAATTAAAACAATTAGAAAATTTAAATAATTATGTTAGTGGTTTAAAGAAAGTTATTGTTCAATTATTAGAAGAACATGGCGGTTTAATGGAAAAAGAATACATGATTGATAGTTTGGTTGGTATTTCAACGGGCTTTTACAAAGCGCAAGATAAGGCTACTAATGTTCATCGCAGCCATTTTAATTTTTTGATTTCTAAAATATTGCCTGATGAGCTTGAAGAAATGAAAAATTTAAAATATTTTAAAAATTTATTTAAATTAAAATTTCAATCTTTAGAACATTTAGAGCCCTTAATTGAGGAATTATTGGAAAAAATTAAGGAAATTAAAAAAACATTAACAACTGAAGAGCTAATTAATTTGACAAAAAAATTAAGTAGTTACAAAAATTGTGAAGAAAAATTTAAAATGTTTAACAATATAGACATTGTTTCTATTTTAAATAATGATTTATTTTCAGAAAAAGCAGATTTAATAAATACTAATAAAGCTATTTATTCTATTTTTCGAGTTGCTCAAAATATTGAACAAAATAAATTTGGTTATTGGGGAATAGATAATTGGCGTGAAATTAATCCTAAAACAATTAATGATAAAATTTATCTTATTTTGAAAAACCAAAATAAGCCAATGCATTTTGCGGAAATAGCTAATAAAATAAATCAAATTAATTTTGATGAAAAACAAGCTAACGCTGCTACTGTTCATAATGAATTAATTGTAGATGATAAATATATTTTAGTTGGCCGTGGCTTATATGGCTTGAAAGAATGGGGGTATAATAAAGGAACTGTGATTGAAGTTATACAAGAAATATTAGAGCAAGTTAATAGTGCTTTAAGTCGTAATGAAATAATTGATAGAGTTTTAAGTAAGAGAATGGTTAAAAAAACTACTATTAATTTAGCTTTAATGAATAAAGATAAATTTGAACGACTCAGTGACAACAAATATCAATTGAAAAAAACTATTTAATGGGTCTGTTGCCGAATACGGTATTCGGTGACAGACTCTTAATGACAGATTCAACAAAATGGAAAGAATTTGGAATAAACATAAAAATATCAATAAACCCAAGGTTATTATGGCTATGTCTGGTGGTGTTGATTCATCAGTGGCCGCGAAGTTATTAGTTGATAAAGGTTATGAGGTTGTTGGTATTTTTTTGCATTTTTGGAAAGAAAATTTTAAAGGCGTTGAAAATTTTGAAAATAAATGTTGTTCAATAGAAGCTCTTACAGATGCTAGGCGAGTTTGCGATAAAATTAACATTCCCTTATATACTTTAAATTTTTCAAAAAATTTTAAAAAACAAGTAGTAAATAATTTTTTACATGAATACAAGCAAGGAAAAACGCCAAATCCCTGTGTTAGATGTAATAAACTAGTTAAACTTGGTTATTTAATTGAACAGGCAAAAAAATTAGGCTTTGATTATGTTGCGAGCGGACATTATGTAAAAAAGTCAATCGTTCCCAAAGCAATCCATTCTGGATGCTGCGTGGCAAGCGAAAGTCAAAAGTCAAAAGTAATTCAGAAGTTATATAAAGCAAAAGATAAAAATAAAGATCAATCATATTTTTTATATACTTTAAATCAGAAACAATTAAAACATTTACTTTTTCCATTGAGTGATTACACTAAGCAACAGGTAAGGCAATTAGCTAAAAAATTTAAATTATCAGTGGCAGAAAAAAAAGAAAGTCAAGAAATTTGTTTTATCCCTGAAAAAAAGCATAATGAATTTTTAAAACGGCATTTAAAATTAATTCCAGGTAAAATTAAAACGTTGGATAATAAAATTATTGGTAATCATCATGGTCTGCCTCTCTATACTATTGGTCAAAGAAAAGGCGTGGAGGTTGGGGGTATTGGACCATTTTATGTTGCTAAAATGGATTACAAGACTAATGTTTTATATGTTGTTAATAATGGCAATGATAAAATTATATATAATAATAAGTTAATTGCTAAAAATGTTAGTTGGGTTGCTGGCATTAAACTTAAATTTCCGTTAAAATGTAATGCAGTTATACGTTATGGTCATAAACCAGTAAAATGTATTGTAACTTTATTTACAAAAAATAAAAGTAAAAATTATTTATTAGTAAAATTTTTCCAATCTCAAAGAGCTATTGCTCCTGGCCAAAGCGTTGTTTTTTACAATCGCAATGAGGTGCTTGGAGGGGGAGTGATAAGTCTATAAATTTTACATTTTTTTATGATAACTTCAAAGGAATTACGTCAAAAATATTTGGATTTTTTTAAAACTAAAGGACATACAATTATTTCTAGCGCTTCTTTGATTCCTGAGAATGATCCAACAATTTTATTTACTACAGCAGGTATGCATCCGTTGGTGCCTTATTTGTTTGGAGAAAAACATCCTGCAGGTAAATGTTTAACTAATGCACAAAAATGTATACGAACTAATGATATTGACGAAGTTGGGGATATAACGCATCATACTTTTTTTGAAATGTTGGGTAATTGGTCTTTGGGTGATTATTTCAAAGAAGAAGCGATTGCAATGAGTTGGGAATTTTTAACTTCACCTCAATGGTTAAATTTAGATAAAAATAGAATTGCTGTTTCAGTTTTTGCTGGCGACAACGATGTTTTATTTGATCAAGAAGCTTATGATATTTGGGAAAATAAAATTAAAATTTCAAAGAAAAAAATTGCTAAATTACCCAAAAAAGATAATTGGTGGAATCCTGTTGACTCAACTGGTCCTTGCGGACCTGACACAGAAATATTTTATTGGGTTGGCACTTCAGAATGCGTGCCAGAGGTTTTTGATAGTAACAATTCTTTGTGGGTTGAAATTTGGAATAATGTTTTTATGCAGTATAATAAAATTGCTGAAGGTAAATATGAATTGTTAAAACAAAGAAATGTTGATACTGGCATGGGATTAGAAAGAATATTATCTATATTAAATAATTTAAACGATGATTACAAAACTGATTTATTTTCTAATATAATTTTTAAAATTGAATATTTATCAAACAAAAAATATAACGCTAGCAACGAAATTACTAAAGCAATGCGTATTATTGCTGATCATCTTAAAGCAGCAGCTTTTATTATTGCTGATGATAAGTCAATAACACCATCTAACACAAATCAGGGATATATTGTTCGTCGTTTAATTAGGCGAGCCATTCGTTATGGAAAACAATTAGGTATTAGTCAGGTTTTGTGGATTAAGGAAATTGCTAAAATCGTTGCTCATGATTATGCAAGTATTTATCCTGAAGTGCAAAAAAATATTAATTTTGTTATTGTTCAATTTAATAAAGAAGAAGAAAAATTTAATAAAACATTGGAACATGGCCTTAAAAAATTTGTTGAATTAACTAATAATAAAACAATAGACGGTATAGCTGCGTTTAATTTATATCAAACCTATGGCTTTCCTATTGAGATAACGCAAGAATTAGCAAAAGAAAAGGGGATAAGCGTTGATGAGGTTGGTTATAAGCAGGAATTAATTAAACATCAAAAACTTTCTCGTACTGTTTTAGCTGGTATGTTTAAAGGCGGTTTAATTAATGCTTTGCCAGAAACAATTAAATATCACACAGCAGTTCATTTGCTTTTGGCTGCTTTGCGCCAAGTTTTGGGAAAAGAAGTTATTCAAAGGGGTAGTAATATAACTGCTGAACGTTTACGTTTTGATTTTTTATATAATGAAAAAATGACTAAGGAGCAATTACAACAAGTTGAGGATTTAGTTAATCAAGCTATTAAGCAAAATTTAAAAGTTACTTGCGAGGAATTAACCCTAGAACAGGCTAAACAAATTGGCGCTATTGGCGTGTTTGAGTCTAAATATGGAGAAAGAGTTAAGGTTTATACTATTGGTCAAGATCAAGATAATAATGTTTTTAGTAAAGAAATTTGTAATGGTCCTCATGTTAAACAAACAAGTATTTTAGGTAGATTTAAAATTCAAAAAGAAGAAAGTTCAAGCGCTGGAGTTAGAAGAATTAAAGCTATATTGGACTAAAAAAATTATTAAAATTAAACAAAAATAACAATAAAATCAAGAAATATTATAATTATGTTTTTAATATCTTGACAATATTTGTTACAATTGCAGCAATTAGGGTTACCTTTTGGTTTTAGATCGCATACAATATGGTGGCAAGATTATTTAATTAATAACTACCATAAATTATATGCGAACAAGAAACACCATGGATAATTTAATTGCTA
>JAHJAP010000089.1 GCA_018813805.1 Patescibacteria group bacterium | reverse complement strand
TAACATCTTTTTAATGTCTTCTTCAAACTTTGGAGGCAAACTCTTCATTTGGGAAAAACCAGCCATTATTGAAGGACCATAAAAAGTTACTAATCCATTTAAATTGCAAAATGTATGGATTGTTGTAGCATCAGAATAACATAAAAATATTTTTGGATTTTCAGCAATTATTTGTTTATCCAAAAACGGCAAAATACGAACGGAATCATCGCCACCAATTGTGGTAAAAATCGCTTTTATCTGCTTGTCAGCAAAAGCATTGTTAATATCATTCGCCCGAAACTTAGGGTTTGTCCATAAATAATCAGCATCCATTCTTGCGGATGGCATTTCTTTTATTTTCAATCCCCATTTTCTTAATATTTTTAAGCCATTTTCATAAACATGGGGGAAAAGGCTGGGGCCACCCCATGATGGCGATACTATCGCGACTGTATCTCCAGGATTTAATCTTTGTGGTTTTAAGTAATCCATTTATTTACCGAATAATGAAATTTGCTCTTCTACCATATTTTTTCTAAAAAGCAATACACTATAAGCAATATATTTATGATTTTCATTAAATAATGACATATAGCTAAAAAACTTTTTGATTCCTAATTTAATTACATCTTCATCCTGTCCAATAAAAGCATCCCTTATCATTTTCTCGCAATATACCATTACTTCCTTGCTTGTCGGGTCATAAGGCACATTATCGGTATAATCGTAAAATAATTCCAAACCCTCATTTGTATATAACGAAACCCAATATTGTTTATCCCATGGTTTTATTTTTATGTTGAGCAACTTATTGATTTTGTTAAGTAAACTTAATGGTGGTTTCTTTTTATAAAACATGCACATATCGCCGATAAATCCGTATGGTTTGCATACTCTTTTATATTCTTTTACAACCTGAGGTGGATTTTTCATAAAAGCCGTTGAACCGCCAGAAAAAACCAGATCAAACATGTTTGATTTAAAATTCAACTTATGCGCGTCACTTAAACTAAACGAAATATTATTTTTAAAAATATCTGGTTCAAGCTTCAATTTTTTCTTTCCTGCAGCAACCATATTTTTGTTTACGTCGACGGCATTCACTTTACACTTGGTTAAATGGGAAATTTCAAAACTGCAATAACCAGTATTACAGCCAGAGTGCAATACCTTAGATTTAAAATTAATAAAAGAATTGATAGCCATTCGCCTGACGGAATCTTTACCGCCTGGCGGTCTATTGGTTTCATTCAACAAGGCTAAAAAATCCACATAACCCATTTTTAAAACTTCATTTTTAGTTAATTTTTTCATATGCTTTTTAACAATAAATCGTTTATTGGTTTGAATTTTTTTGAGATGTTTAGTTTTTTTACATAATATTTACCACTTAACCAAAATGCTTTATAAGCGTTTGCTCCCTTTTTTGAGTTTATAATTCTAAATTCATCATCCTTTATTACTATTGCGCAACAGTTTTCAACTGCAATAGCCATACCGTCTACATCCTTCATCATCGTCCTCAAATGTGGTTTTCTTTTTTTCTCCGTATCAAAATGTGGGCAATATGACATAGGCAACCATCCTAAGCCGCCTAGTTTTATCATCTCAAAATTTTCTTTCCCGTTAATAAATTTTTTTGAGTCCGAACTAAAATATTCAAACCAGCAAACCGCCCCTGCACTCAAACCTGAAATTATTATTCCCTTTTCCCAGGCTTTTTTCAAAATTTTTTCAACACCATTTTTCTTCCAAACTTCAAACATTTTCATGGTATTACCCCCACCGACATAAACAATATCCGAATTAAAAACTTTATCTTCAATTTTCCTTTTACTTACTTTAATGCCAATGAGATTAAGAACATCTACTTTGCACCCTAGTTTCTTGCCGAAATATTTACATACAGTTTCTGTATATAATTCTGAATCAGAACTGGCTGTTGGAATAAATAAAAATTTTGGGTGCTTTTTACCGCTATACTTAATAATTTCTTTATCGATTTTTTCAGTCTCAATTTTATAACCTGGCCTACCTATTTCACCCCCGCCTATAGCTATGATTGTTTTCATATTTTTATTGTAAATTATCTATTATTGTTTTCACTTCTTCGGGATGAATTTTAAACTTATTGCTGATTTTGCTGATTTCTTTTTCTGAATTTAAAATTCTACCAATATCCTCTGATTCTTTGTCTTTGTATTTCTGAAAAACTTTATTAGCTTGTAATTTATGAACTTCTATTTCTTTGATAATGTTGCTAGAAATTAAATCGGCATTTGGAATATTTCTTAACCTGCAATATTCTTTAACGTATTTTATTATCTCGTCTTTTGCAATTTTATTCTCCAAGGCCCAGAAAGCTAAGCCTCTCAAATACGCCTTCAAATAACTATCTGCTCCTCTGTTGCTGGGCGCAAGACCCGAGTTGTACATTTCAATTACTGCAGCCAATGAATCGGCGAATTTGGCATTTTCCCCTTCAGAAAATGGAACCACTTGGTTGATTAATGAGCCGTCGATAACCCTTTCTTTGCTATATTTCCCACTAATAATAGAGCCCACTCCATACCCCCACTGAACTGCACTCGGATGATTATCACTTTCCATAATAATTATGTTTCCCAGGGACATAAATTTGCTTACGTCAAGTTTATTCTTAATAGCAAAAGTTATGCCCCTGCCTGCAACACCTTCTATGCCGTACTTCCACCGATAATAATCCTGTTTTCTGCTGTCAAGTTCAATTTCTGGGCCACCGCCCTCTGATTCCATGCCCTCTAACATATCTTTATCTAAAGATGAAGCTTTAACAAATAATCTGTCCTTTTCTACTTTTAACTTTTCGTAAAAATATTCAAGAGATAAAATATAAACATCCGAAAATTTATTTTCAGGTGCTATGCCTCCCACTAATTCAAAAACGGTATTTCCTTTGTTGGGCATCTTTGAATATATATTTTTTAAATTTTGAGTCCTAATGCAAGGCTGGTCGATTATAGCTCCGTTTTCTGGAACCTCATTATTTAAATAAAGAGGCTTTAAAGCACTTATTGTAGAACCAATAAACAAAACGCTTGGGTCTGCATCTTTAGCTACAATATCTATACTATCTTTTTTTTCATATCCATTATTTGAAAAATGCTCAAGATAAGAACTACGCACGACTTCAGAATATTCAGCAATCTCATCCCTATTAAATTCTTCCGGCAAATATTTTTCATTTTTTATATGCTCAAATTTTTCCATATATTTCTTTATTCAAGATTTTCTAAATAAAATTTCTCGCCATGCAAATTTTTAAAGTACTTTTTCCCTTGGTTATCTTTCTCAACATAATCAGGCATCATCAGAACTTTTCCTGAATATAAAATAACATCGTAAAGAGGTATCCCTAATACAGACATGTGACAGTACAAATCTTTTATTATTTTCTGCCCAACGTCAATTTTAGTCACCAAGTGGTCATTCCCCATTGTCTTAATGCAATGCTGTAAATATAGTGGCTTTACTTTATTCTTTACCAAGCCCCACAATAATTCACGCATTATTTTTGAGTTGTCGTTAACGCCCTTCAATAAAACAGATTGATTATAAATTGGCATTCCATTATCAACTATCTTACGGCAAGCCACCATCGCTTCATCAGTCAATTCCTTGGGGTGATTAAAATGTGTGCATACATATAGCGTAGGATGTTTCTTTAAAACCTTTACTAAATTATCCGTTATTCTTTGCGGTAGAAATGCTAACGTTCTTGTGTACAATCTCACCGCTCCTAGATGTTTTACTGTTTTTAATTTTGTCAAAATAT
>JAHJAP010000088.1 GCA_018813805.1 Patescibacteria group bacterium | reverse complement strand
TTGGTGCTGTTAAGCCCATTATTGATCTTCAAAACAAAAATCATTCTGCTTTAATTTTTATCGCAGACCTCCATGCCATAACCGATAAAAAACCATTGGCAGTAAAAAAAATTATTAATAGTGTTGTTGCTGACTATATAGCATTAGGAATTGATCCAAGCAAAACAAAAATCTTTACGCAATCTGCTATTGAAAACGAAATAGCTATTTTAACAATATTTTTATCTCGATTAATCAGCGTAGCAGAGCTTTTAAGAATTCCAACTCTTAAAGAAAAACTAAAAACTAATGCCCAACCAGAAACAGCAAACACTCTTCTCTTGCTTTATCCAGTAATGATGGCAGCTGACATATTACTTCAACGAACTAAAAAAGTGCCAGTTGGAAAAGACCAGCTCGCGCATCTTGAAGTAAGTCGAGAACTTACAAAAAGATTTAATAAGCAATATAAAGAAATTTTTCCAATTCCTCAGCCTTTGCAGATAAAAACATTAAATATTCTTTCTTTAAAAGGAGAAGGAAAAATGAGTAAAACTTCTCCTAAAAATGCCATTCTTCTTACGGACAACGTAGAAACTGTTGCGCAAAAAATTAAAAGTGCTGAAACTGCATTTGCAGGAATAATGACTGAAAAACTAGAAAGCCACATTCTAATTACTAAAAGTTTATGCAAAAATAATTTAGAACAAAAAGAAATTGATGTCTTAATTGAAGAACACATGAAGGGCAAGTTAGTAATGGGACAATTTAAAAAAATTATGACTCGCGTTGTTCAATCTTTTTTAACTGAATTTCAAACTAAAAAAGTTGAAGTAATGCAAGATCCTTTGTATATTCCATCTATATTAGAGCAAGGCGCTAAAATCGCTAAAAAAAATGCTCAAGAAACACTACGACTTGTTAAAGAAGCTATGTGGGGCTAAATATATAACATTAGTCTATGTAACATGTTCTATTGCACTGCCTACCCCTTTATGCGCATGAAATTCTATAAAGGTCTGTCGCCAGTGTTTATAATTCGGCTGACCATCCCAAATTTTTAAAAAACAAGTTTTATATTTAAAGTTTTAATTAAATACTCCTCCAATAACGCAATGTCCTTAAGCTGCTAAAATTCCACTACCGATAACAACATATTCACCAATAGAAAAATTAATTTCTTTAAGTTTTTTAAATATCTCCATATTGTATGTAAATTTACATCACGAGTTCTAATATGCTCCCGGGGTCGGATTCGAACCGACGACCAATTGGTTAACAGCCAACTGCGCTACCGCTGCGCTACCCGGGAATAATTTTATTATAATTTTAATATCTTTTATGCCTTACTCCCAGCCAACTGTCCCGACAACTGTCGAGGCTACTTCATGTCAATAAACACTGCCATTAATAATCTCTTAATTTTTTAATTCCTGCGTGTTTTTGAATACGCTCTAAGGCTTTAGCTTCAATTTGTCTAATACGTTCACGAGTAACATCAAATTCACGGCCAACCTCTTCCAGCGTGTGAGCAACTCCATCAATTAAACCAAAACGCATTTCCAATATTTTTTGCTCCCTAGGAGTTAAATTAGAAATTATTTCCTGAACATAATCTTTTAATAACTGTAAAGCGGTTGAACGATCTGGAGTAACGTTTTTTACATCTTCAATAAAATCTTCCAAAGTTGAATTTTCCTCATCTTCGCCAATAGTAGTTTCCAAAGAAATAGTTTCTTGTGATATTTTAATAACATGCCTAATTTTATTAATATCCTCTCCCATTTCAGCGGCAATTTCCTCAGGCAAAGACTCGCGTCCCAAATCTTGAATTAACTGACGCTGCGCTTGTTGAAATTTATTAATCGTTTCTACCATGTGCACTGGAATACGGATAGTACGCGATTGGTCAGCTAAAGCGCGAGTAATCGCCTGCCTAATCCACCATGTGGCATAAGTAGAAAATTTATAACCCTTACGATATTCAAACTTTTCAACAGCGCGAAATAATCCTATATTTCCCTCTTGAATTAAATCCAATAAACTCAGCCCCTTAGAGCCAGTAAATTTTTTAGCAATAGAAACAACTAAACGTAAATTAGCTTCAACAATTTTTCGTTCAGCTTGTTTATCGCCTTTTTCTTTTCGTTTAGCCAACTCAACCTCTTCTTCTCTTGAAAGAAGCGGCGCTTTACCAATCTCTCGTAGATACATCTGAATAGAATCAGAACTTAATTCAGAAATATCAAATTTTTTCTTCTCATTCATGCTACGCAACAAACTCTTTTTATCAATTTTACCCTCAACAGGTAAATCAAAAAAACCGCCAGTATCTTCAATTATCTGAATCCCATTTTTCTGCAATTCTTCCAATGTAAGTTCATATTCATAAATATATTCTTCAACTTCAGGAAAGGAATGAATTAATTCTGTTTCTGTAACAAAGCCCCTAGAACGGCCCTTGACTACCAATTTTTTAATCTGCTCTTCGGTTGGTTTAATAATAACTCTTAATTCTTTAGCTACTTCTAGCTTTTTTTTAATTAAAGATTGGCTTTTTTTTAATATTTTAATTTTTTGATAAACATCTTTTATTTTCTTTGATTTAAGCTTATTAAATTTTATTTTTTTAGCAGTTTTGATAAATCTAATCCTAGCTGCTTTAATAGTAGCTTTTTTGTTAATATTTTTTTTTATTTTAATTTTTTTTACCATTAATTTATCTCTTTAATTTCTTCTGCTAAAGTTTGAAATTCTTCTAATAAGCTTTTTAATTCTTCTTCTTTATTATGAATAGTATTAACTTTTTCAATTTGAGAAATTAATTTAGTTATATTTTTAAGACGATTAGATAAATAATTTTTTTTCAATACATTAATAATATTAATAATTTCCGCTTTAGCCTGTTCTAAACTATAATTATAAAAATCTTTATCAGCTAAAATAGCAAGCCTATCTAATTTGTTCAAATAAACAACCAACTGTTGCTGGTTAGTTGGTTCTTGTTGTTTATTAAGCCAATCTCCAAAATCTTGACAATTTATTTCTCTTGAAAAAACATCTTGCTGATCAGTCAAGGTTTTAATAATTTCATTATAATAAATTATTAGACTTCTGTAAATAAGTTGATTAATTTCGCCAACAATTTCATCTGGTCCAACCCGATTAGCTACATACTCAATTTGCATTGGCTGTTTAATAATTAATGCTAATAATAATTCTGATAACATTTCTTCTCTGTTTTGTTTAATTAATTGATTATTGTCTGCCAGCTGATTGTCAACGTTAATTAAAGTACTGTTTTTTAATTTTTTTCTTAACTCCTCTAAAGCTTCTTGCAAAATCGCTTCTGTAATATTAATAATTTGGCTTAATTGTTTTAACCAATAATCCTGTTCAATTTTACTTCCTAATTTAACAATAACAGGTAATAAAATTTTAATTGCTTGGCGCTTATCATTATATTGATCAAAATTTAATTTAATAAAAGTTTTATCAAAATAATATTGCATCACTGGCTTAGCTCTAGCAACAACATTAAGCCATTCATCTGGTTGGGTTTTAATAAATTCATCAGGGTCTTTGCCTTGAGGAATTTCTATAATTTTAATATTTATTTCAGTTTGCATTGTCTGAGCTATACCACGCTCAGTTGCTAAATCACCTGCTTTGTCCATATCAAATGCTAACAATAAATTAGTTGAATAGCGCTTAATCATGGTTATTTGATCAATAGTTAAAGCTGTGCCAGACGTAGCTATAACATTAGTAAAACCAGCCTGATGCGCTGTAATAACATCCATCTGTCCTTCAACTAAAATCGCAGCATCTTCTTTTTTAATAGTTATCTTAGCTTTATCCAAACCAAATAAAATTTTAGATTTATCATAAAGCGCTGTTTGTGGAGTATTAATATATTTACCAAATTTTTCTATTGCCTCTTTATCTGGCATAATGCGAGAAGAAAAACCTACTATACTTCCATTAACATCAGAAAGAGGAAACATAATTCTATTACGAAAACGATCAATAAAACCAGAAGAACGTTCTTTTTTAACACTTAGTCCTGCTAAAAATATTTCATTTTCATTAAAACCATAATTTTTTAAAAAAATAATTAAATGATCCCATTTATCCAATGAATAACCAATCTGCCAATTATTAATTGTTTTTTCGGTCAAGCCACGATTTTTTAAATATTGTCTAGCTTGTTCAGCTAAAGCACTGCTTATTAAAATTTTATGAAAATATTTGCTAGTTATTTCTACAATATCTAATAATCGATTTCGTTGTGAAGTTAATTGTGGATCAATTTTTTTTAAAACCACGCCTGCCTTAGAAGCTAATATTTTTAAAGCTTCAATAAAATTAATGTTTTCCATTTCCATAACAAAAGAAAAAATATCGCCGCCTTTGCCACAACCAAAACAATGCCAAATTTGCTTTTCTGGACTAACTATAAAAGATGGAGTTTTTTCATGATGAAACGGACAAACAGCGCGAAAATTAATCCCAGCTGCTTTAAGCTGAATATACTCGCGAATAATTTCAACAATATCTAATTTACTTTTAATTTCCTCTGAAAAATTTTGCATAATAAAAAAATAATGTATTTTATGGGTCTGTCGCCGAATACTCTTTCGAGTAGAAAATTTCAAATTTTTAGGAAATTTTTTTAAAAAGTTTTGAGGGAATATGGTTATATTAGCGAAAAAGTTTTTGACAAAATTTACAAAAATTTGGAATTTTATACCGAATATGGTATTCGGCGACAGACCCTTAATACTGTTTTTATATATTATTTTAAAAAAACTTGACACTTTAACAGCTTTGTGTTATTATCTAAATAGTAAAAATTTTCAAGGAGGAAAAAAATGATGATAACAGGCCAAATTCTTTTAAAGGGAGTTTGCCGAGACCCTAAATGCGGCAAAGAACTTTACTTAAAGATTGAAAAACTCAATTCGCAGACATGTAAATGTGGATGCGGATTTGGTGGAATATTTAAACTTCCCACCAAAACGGAGAAAAAAAACATCTCCAAGTTAAAATACTTATAAGGCTATAAGGCGTGAAAGAAAAAACCAAAAATTCTTTCTACGCCTTTTTACTAGTATTTTAATTTAGCTACAAATAATTACTCTGACTAATTATTTTTTTAACTTAGGAGAGTTTAGCTTAAAATATTCTTTAACATCAATTAATCGAATTAAATTATAATGAGCTGATAATTCATAAATTATAACCCGAGCCTTGCCTTTAGTTACAACGAAACTAAGGCTAATCAACTTTTTTAGATCTCTGTTAATAGTAATTTTTGAAACGTCTTTATAAATTAATCTCAAGTCAATTAATATTTCAAAAATACCAAAAACGCCTCTTTTTTTCTAAAATTTTTAAAACCTCTCCCTGTCTTTTATTTAATGCCCTATTTTTCATGCTAATATTATCATATCATTTTTATACATTAATCATGTCATAAATGACATAATATAACAAGTTTTTTATTCATAAATACAAAAATCTACTGATATTAGTAGATTTCTGTATGTGCGG
>JAHJAP010000012.1 GCA_018813805.1 Patescibacteria group bacterium | reverse complement strand
TTTTGTTTCATAGCAATTAAATTATCCATGGTGTTTCTTGTTCGCATATAATTTATGGTAGTTATTAATTAAATAATCTTGCCACCATATTGTATGCGATCTAAAACCAAAAGGTAACCCTAATTGCTGCAATTGTAACAAATTTTAGCAAATTTTGTGTCATTGCTGTCGCAGCCACATGATAATTTCATAGTGTAGCCATTTAGAAATTTCATACTTTTGTTTTTTTAATAATAATATTAAAAAATTTGTAATTCTTCACAGACCCTTACAAGCTAAAATTTTTTAGCTGTAAAAAATTTTAGCTTGACAAAAAGTTCTTTATTGTTAATAATTTATATCAAGAAGTCTGCAAGGCTTTTTAATTTATTTATTTAATTTATTTTTAATTATCTCTTATACTGTTTTAAATATTTTCTTGTTCCAAATATTATTTGGAATTATGACAGTAGAGGTTTGCCCCGCATTTGCGTGGCAATAACAAAGAAAAATTATGAAAATTCCAACGATTGAAGAAATGCTCAAGGCTGGTATGCATTTTGGGCATAGAACATCAAAATGGCATCCAAAAATGGAGCCTTTTATTTTTATTGTTAGAAAAGGGATTCACATTATTAATTTAGTTAAGACACAAAAATTATTAAATGAAGCCTTGGAATATCTTAAAAAATCAACCAGTGAAGGTAAAATAATTTTGTTAGTTGGCACTAAAACACAAGTTAAAAAAGTATTAAAAAAAGTTGCAGAAGAAGTGGGAGCGCCTTATGTATCTGAGC
This sequence comes from Patescibacteria group bacterium, assembly GCA_018813805.1. GTDB lineage: Bacteria > Patescibacteriota > Patescibacteriia > Patescibacteriales > GWC2-42-12 > JAHJAP01. The sequence continues at coordinate 4,033 of JAHJAP010000012.1, read as the reverse complement.
ATTGGTTGGGAGGATTTTTAACTAACTTTCCTGTTATCCGTAATTTAATTAGAAAATATAAAGATTTATTAGAAAAAAGAACTACTGGCAAGCTAGATAAATATACCAAAAAAGAACGTTTAGATTTTGATCGTAAAATAATTAAGCTAGAAATCAATGTAGGAGGTTTGGCTAATTTAACTAAAGTACCAGATATAGTTTTTATTTGGGATATTAAAAAAGAAAGAACAGCATTAGCTGAGGCTAATAAAAAACACATTCCAGTAGTAGCGGTTTGTGATACCAATACTAATCCAACTGGCATTGATTATATTATTCCCGCCAATGACGATGCTACTAAGTCTATAAGATTAATTATGGATGTTGTTAAAGAAGCGATTTTAGAAGGTAAAACAGTTGTTGCTAATCAAGTTGTTCAAACTTCAACATCTATTAAGCCAAAAATTTAATAGCAAATTTTAATATTTATAATTCTAAATTTATATGGAAAATTTAAAAATTTTACGTGATAAAACAGGGGCTGGTATTATTGATTGTAAAAATTCTTTAGCAGAAGCTGGCGGTGATATTGAAAAAGCAGTAGAAATTCTTAGAAAAAAAGGAATAGCTAAGGCTGCTAAAAGAGGTGAAAGAGAGACTAAAGAGGGTATTATTAAAATAGCAGTTAATGATCAGGCTAAACGTGGCTATATAGTTGAAATTAATGCTGAGACTGATTTTGTGGTTCGCAGTGAAAAGTTTCAAGAATTTGCTAATAAAATTTTACAGTTATTAATAAACCAACAACCTAAAGATAAAAACGAATTAATGTCTTTACCTCTTGATAATGCGAATGTTCAAAAAGTTTTGGATAATTTAAGTGGAGTTATTGGTGAAAAAATAAATATAAAAAAATGTGATATTTTGTCTTCCAACGGAACAGTGACTGGTTATACGCATTTAGGTGGGAAAATTGGTGTTTTAGTTGCCATAGATAAAGCTGAAGAAAAAACCTTAGCTACTGAGTTAGCAATGCAAATTGCCGCAACTAATCCAGTATATATTACTTCTAATCAAGTATCAGTTGAGGAATTAAATAAAGAAAAAGAAATTTATACTGAGCAATTAAAAAAAGAAGGTAAACCAGAAGAAATAATAGTTAAAATTCTTAATGGTAAAATTAATAAATATTATCAAGAGATTTGTTTGATTGAACAAGAATATATTAAAGATGATAAAAAACAAATAAAAGATATTTTAGGAAAGATAAAAGTAGAAAAATTTATTAGATATAGCTTGTAATAAGTTTGTTGTTAAATGTTTTGTTGTAAATTAAAATGCAATTATTTGTATTGTATTCGTTTTATATTTTATGAAAATAGTTCAAATACAATTTTCTCCTTGGGACAAAAAATATAATTTTGATTCAACTAATTATTTTTTGGAAATTAACGACACGGTTATTGTTGAAACTGAAATGGGCCTTGAATTGGGGGTAGTTGTTGGTTTTAAAGAAATAGATAAAGCTAAATTAGAACAGCATCCAGAAATAAAACCGATTATTAGAAAAGCTAGTATAGTTGATTTAAAAAAAATACCTGATAAAAAACAAAAGAAAAAAGATCTTGAATATTGTAAAAAAGTAGTATCTAAATATGAGTTGTTAATGAAATTGGTTGATGTTAATTATTCTTTTGATGGCTCTAGATTAACTTTTGCTTTTATTGCAGACGGCCGTATAGATTTTCGTGAATTAGTTAAAGAACTTACTCGCTATTTTAATCGTACTATTCGGTTGCAACAAATTGGCATTAGAGATGAAGCAAAAATAATTGGTGATTTTGGTCATTGCGGTAGGCAGTTATGCTGTAAACGTTTTTTAAATGAATTTACTTCTATAACTTCGGAAATGGCAGAATTACAGCAATGCACGCATCGTGGCTCTGAACGAATTTCTGGCGTTTGCGGTCGTTTGATGTGTTGTTTGGCTTACGAAGAGGAAGGTTATAAAAATTTATGCAATTGTTTGCCATTAATAAATAGTGAAGTAAAAGTTGAAAACAAAAAAGGTAAGGTAGTAAAATATCATGCCTTAAAACAAACAGTTGATGTATTATTGTATGGTGGCAAAGAAGAAGGCGGTGGCATAGTTGAAGTGGAAATAGAGAAGTTAAAAAAGGTAGAGTAAAATATTTATAATGGGTCTGTCGCCGAATACTCTTTTGAGTATAAAATTCCAAATTTTTAGGAAATTTTTTTAAAAAGTTTTGAGGGAATATGGTTATATTAGCGAAAAAGTTTTTGAAAAAATTTACAAAAATTTGGAATTTTATACCGAATACGGTATTCGGCGACAGACCCATAATAGCCCTTTATAATTTTTTAATTTAAAAAAATATGAATATTGCAATCAATGGTTTTGGCAGAATCGGCAGGTCGGTTTTGCGAAGAATTTTAAATAATTATCCTAAAGTTAAGGTTGTTGCTATTAATGACTTGACTGACGTATTAACCTTGGCCAGTCTTTTAAAGTATGATTCGCTTTATGGAAAATGTGAACAAGAAATAAAAATTGTTAATAATGATTTGATTGTTGGTAAAAATAAGATTAAAGTTTTTGCTGAAAAAGATCCTATTAATTTGCAATGGAAAAAATTAGGAGTTGATGTTGTTTTGGAATGCTCGGGTGTTTTTACCAAAATTGATGGCGCGCAAAAACATTTGGTTGCTGGCGCGAAGAAAGTAATTATTTCAGCGCCTTCAGATAGCGAAGAAATTCCGACTTATCTTTTGGGTGTTAATGCAGATAAGTATAAAGGTGAAAAAATAATTTCTATGGGTTCTTGTACTACTAATTGTTTAGCGCCAATTGTTAAAATTTTAAATAATGCCTATGCTATTGATTATGGTTTTATGACAACGGTTCATTCATATACAAATGATCAGCGGATTTTAGATTTATTTCATAAAGATTTAAGGCGCGCTCGTGCTGCTGCGCAAAATATTATCCCAACTACTACTGGCGCTGTTACTGCTGTGGTTAAATGTTTGCCTGAATTGGCTAATAAGTTGGATGGAATTGCTATGCGAGTGCCAACCGCAACAGTCTCTGTTGTTGATTTTGTTTGTACAGTAAAACAAAAAGTTAGCGTGAAAGAAGTAAATAATTTATTTAAAACTAAAGCTTCCAAAGAACTTAAAGAAATTTTAGGAGTAACAGATGAGCCATTGGTTTCTATGGACTTTAAAGGTGATTCGCGTTCTAGTATTGTTGATTTGTCATTTACTATGGTTAAAGGCAATCTTATTAAAATTGTTTCTTGGTATGACAATGAATGGGGTTATGCTTGTCGACTAGTAGATTTATGTGTTTATATAAATCGTCATTAGTTATTATGGATATTTTAGCTAAAATTAAAAAAGCTAATTTAGTTGGTTGTGGTGGAGCAAATTTTTTAGTGGCTAAAAAATGGCAAGCAGTTTATCAAGCCATTAGTGATAAAAAATATATTATTTGCAATGCCGCTGAAGGCGAACCCGGAGTAACTAAAGACGGCTATATAATTGAAACATACGCAGAAAAGTTAATTAATGGTATAAAAATAGCAATAGATTTTTTATTTTCAAATAAATTAAATAATAATTTTCAAGTAAAGGCTTTTTTGTATATTAATAATGAATATTATAAAAAATATGGTGAAAAATTAAATCAATTAATTAGTGATTTGCCAATTAAAATTTTTATTAAACCGCATAACGCTGGCTATATTGGAGGAGAAGAAGGCTCTTTACTTAATACTATTGATGGCAGTCGAATTGAACCGCGTTTGCGTCCTCCTTTTCCAGCAACCAATGGTTTATGGAATTGTCCAACTTTAATTAATAATGTAGAAACTTTTTATAATATTAGTTTGATCGCGTCAAATGAGTATAAAAATTTAAGGTTTTATAGTATTAATGGGGATTGTTTTCATAATGGAGTTTATCAATTGCCAACTAATTTTACAATTCAAAAAATTTTACAAGAAACTGATAATTTTCCTGATTTTCCTTT
>JAHJAP010000087.1 GCA_018813805.1 Patescibacteria group bacterium | reverse complement strand
TGGGAATATTTTAATTAGGCAAGACTTTTACCAGGCGGCTATATGTTAGGCGACGGAGCTAAAACTCCAACACGGCGATTCATAGCCCGCAATTGATAAAAGCATACCAAAAATGGTATACTTTTAGTATACGAACACGGCGTATCTGGTTTCGCTCCCGTTTGTCGCTCCACCCAAATTGTTCCCTTCGGTCGCAACTTCAGATATGCTGGAATCGTTATCGGAAATAATTAAAAACTTATTTTTAAAAATATGGTTGAAAAATTTTCTCCCCAAGAAACAAAATCCAAAGAAATTATAACGGTCGTAAATCCAAGAGAGCTATTTATAACACTAACTGGATTAAAAAAGAAGAAAATTGAAGAAATGGGCTATGTGATTACGGAAACACAACAAAATATTATTGAAGAAAAATGGTCAGGTGTTTCGGTAAAAAAAAGCTATGATTGGCTGGTAAAATTGACCAAAGATGGAAAGGAGCTTGTTCTGAAGGGATTAGCTGACCATAGGTTTAATAGTGGCAGTGAACCGATAGAAATTACCGTTGAAAAAAATGAATTTTCTAAAGAAGAATTAGAAAATTTTTCTCAAATATAAAATAAATTTTTAATTACATCCGATAACAACGCATATCTGGCTGCGGGAAAATCACTCAAATATATTTCAAGGATGTGATTTTCCCTCCGCCCAAATCCCGCACTAATTTTGTGGGATTCGGATAGAGTCTATTAATTCAAAAGCATAACAATTCAATAAAATGCGTCATTATGGCACGAAAATTAGTGCAGGACTTCAGATGATGCGTGAACGTTAGCTGAAATATTCCTTTTCTTTTCTGGGCTATCGCCCAATTGTTTTAAAAAATTTTCAAATTTTTTTTCTTTTTGGTCTATACTTTTAAATAGTGGCACATGTTTCATAATTAGTCTCATAACTTTATTATGAAATACTGCCCACTTTTACACAAAATGGGTCTAATTATGGACTCATTTTGTGTAATAAGAGATCATCCTATATTGGGTCTGTCGCCAAATACTCGAAAGAGTATTTGGCGACAGCCCCATATTGGAATGGATTATTAATTATCGTATCATCTTGCATTGGAGAAGACTCGCATATTTTCTTCGGGAGATGATGCGCTCTTTTTTATTGCGGATAACAGAAGAATTTGTCATTATTTCAGAAAATCTTTGGTTGAAAAATTTTCGGAAATGATTTATAATTAAGTCGTAGAAGAATTTTTAATTTTTAAAGAACGCGACAACTTTTTCGGAAAGTCTTCCTTTGCCCTTCGGCTACGGACGGGCAAGCGAGAGTGGGGCGGGAATTTATTTTCCCTCATACCCCTTTTTCTTCCCGCCCCGCCCGAGCGGATTGGAATTTTGCGAAACGCCACAGGCGTTTCGCTCAAAAAAAGTTCGAGCTTCGTTCAGTATATTCCACATTTCGCAGTTTTTGTTATTTTATGAAAAAATTATTTTGTGACTTTATTACTCAACATATGGGCTTTGCGCAAGGCATAGTTTTATAATGCAATGTTATTATGACTAGCTCTAAAAAAGAAAAATTTATAATAATTGACGGTAATGCCTTGATTCATCGTAGTTTTTACGCTTTGCCACCTTTAACTATCAAATCAGGAGAAATGGTAAATGCTGTATATGGTTTTACGGCAGTTTTGCTTAAAGCTTTACGAGAGTTTAAGCCAAATTATGTTGCCTTGACCCTGGATCGTAAAGAAAAAACTTTTCGGCATGAACAATACGCGCGTTATAAAGCTAATAGAGTAAAAGCTCCTGATGAGCTTTATGAGCAAATTCCTAAAGTAAAAGAAATTGCTCAAGCTTTTAATATACCAATTTTTGAATTAGCTGGATATGAAGCTGATGATTTAATTGGCACCTTGGTTCATAGCGTTGAAGGAGAAATAGAAAAAATAATTGTTACTGGAGATTTGGATGCCTTACAATTGATTGATGAAAAGACAAAAGTTTTTACAATGAAACATGGTTTAACTGATTCGGTTTTGTATGATATTGAAGCTGTTAAGCAAAGATACGGCTTATTACCAGAGCAGATGATTGATTTTAAGGCTTTGCGTGGAGATCCAAGCGATAACATTCCCGGAGTAAAAGGCATTGGAGAAAAAACAGCGATTAATTTGTTGCAAAAGTTTGACACATTAAATAAAATTTATGAATATGTTGATCAAGTTGAAAGTCGAAAATCGAAAGCTAAAGAGCAAGAAAAAATTAAAGAAAGAATATTTAAATTACTTGTACAGTACAAAAAAGATGCTTACATGAGTAAAAAATTGGTAACTATTAAGCATGATGCGCCAATTAAATTTGAATTAGATAAGGCCAGTTTTGGCTCTTTTAATCAAGAACAAATAGCTAAGTTATTTAATAATTTTGAGTTTAAATCACTGTTGCCTCGATTGTACGGTTTAACAAATATTAATTCAAATAAACAATTAACACAAACAGAAGAAACAACAGATAAATTTGCAAGGAATAAAGCAAAATTTAAGTATTATTTGATTGATAATGATGAAAAATTTAAAAATTTTTTGAAACAATTAATTAAACAAAAAGAATTTACTTTTGATACTGAAACTGTTAGTTGTGATACAATCAATTCTGAACTTTTAGGCATTAGTTTTTCCTGGAAAAGAGGCGAAGCATATTATATAAATTTTCAATTTTCAATTTTCAATTTTCAATTAAAAAATGCTGACTTATTTAACTATCAGGATAAAACAAATGAAAATTTAGTTAATCAAAAATGGCTTAATAAATTAAAACCAATATTTGAAGATGAAAAAATAAAAAAATATGGACATAATATTAAATATGATATTAAAGTTATGGCAAGTTTAAATATAGATGTAAAAGGAATTATTAGCGATAGCATGATCGCATCATACTTATTAAATCCTGGAAGTCGTAAATATAATTTAGATATTGTAACTTTTAATGAATTTAATTTTCAAAAAATAACTAAAAATGATTTACTTGGCGCAGGACGTGATAAAATTGATTTTGAAAAAGTTGCTTTGGAAAAACTTTATCTTTATTCTTGCGAAGACGCTGATTTTACAAATCGTTTAATTAAAAAATTAGTACCTGAATTAAAAAAACAAAACTTAAATAAGCTTTTTGATGAAATAGAAATGCCACTGGTCTTGACTTTAGCGATGATGGAAATGAATGGCATAAAAATTAATAAAAATTTTTTGTTTAATATGGACAAAGAGATAGACAAGGAAATTAAAGAATTGCAAAAAAATATTTATAAATCAGCAGGCATGGAGTTTAATGTAAATTCTACGCAGCAACTTAGGCAAGTATTATTTGAAAAACTTGCCATTCCAACAATTGGTATTACTAAAAATAAAACAGGTTTATCAACTGGAGCAGATGAATTAATTAAATTAAAAAATCAACACCCAATAATTAATTTAATTCAAAAATATCGTGAATTAATTAAATTATCAACGACCTACATCAATGCTTTACCAAAATTGGTTAATCCAAAAACAAATCGTATTCATACAAGTTTTAATCAAACAGTAGCAGCAACAGGAAGACTGTCTTCGTCTGAACCAAATTTACAAAATATTCCAATTAAAACAGAATCGGGTTATAAAATTAGGCAAGCTTTTATAGCTGATGATGGATGCAAATTATTATCATTGGATTATTCACAAATTGAATTAAGATTAGCTGCTCATATGTCAGGTGATAAAAAAATGATTCAAGCTTTTAAGCAAAGCAAAGATATTCATATAGCCACTGCGGCAGAAATTAATCAGATTGACTTGGATAAAGTTACTTCTAAATTAAGGCAAGAGGCTAAGGCCGTGAATTTTGGTATTCTTTATGGTCAAGGTCCTTATGGATTATCACATAATGCCAATATTCCATATGCGCAAGCAAAAGAATTTATTGATAAATATTTTATTGTTTTTAATGGCATTAAAAAATTTATTGAACAAACCATTAAAGGAGCAAAAGAAAAAGGTTATACTGAAACCTTATTTAAAAGACGAAGATTTTTGCCTGAAATAAATTCTTCAATTATACAAATTCGTAAAGCAGCTGAACGTATGGCAATTAATGCGCCGATTCAAGGAACAGCGGCAGATATTATAAAGATTGCTATGATTAAAACAAAAGAAATGCTAGATAAAAAATATTTACCAAGTGAAGTAAAAATGCTTTTGCAAGTTCATGATGAATTAGTGTTTGAAGTTAAAAAAGAGTTGATTGAAAAAGTGTCAAAAGAAATTAAAGAAATTATGGAAAATATTATTAAATTAAAAGTTCCTTTAATTGTTGAAGCTAAAATTGGAGAAAATTGGGGAGAAATGAAAAAAATTTAAAATTTTATACCAAATACGGTATTCGGCGACAGACCTTTAAAAGTAAATAATTAAAAAAAAGAGATCAAGACTTATAAAGCTTATATTTAGCTTTTGCTTGATCTCATGTCAGTTGTATAAAACTGATAAGGAAGGTCTGTTATTGGGCTATTTGTTAAGCCTATTTAATCTTAAAAGATTTTTTTAGTAAACTATTTCAACAACAGACCTTATAAAAAGATACTAACATATTTAAAAAAAATATGCAAGAGTTAAAAAAATTATTTAATAAAAGGATAGCCATTCTTGGATTAGGCATTGAAAATTATGCCTTGATTAAATATGTTTTAAATAAAAAAATTGATTGCGTAATTACTATTTGTGATATTAGAAGCAAAGAAGAGCTAGGCGAAAAATATGAAAAATTAAAAAAGTATAAAAATATAATTTGGAAAATAGGTAAAAATTATAATAAGAATTTAGAAAAATTTGATATTTTATTTCGTTCTCCAGGTTGGCCAATTAAGCAAGTTAAAAGTTTAAAGTTTAAAGTTAAAAGCTCTTTAAGTTCTCCGATGCAATTGTTTTTTGAGCTTTGTCCGACAAAAAATATTATTGGCATAACTGGGACTAAAGGCAAAGGCACAACCGCAAGTTTGATTTATGAAATGTTAAAAACTTCAGGTAAAAGTGGTTGGCTTGGAGGAAATATAGGTGTAGCGCCATTTGATTTTTTAGCTAAAATAAAAAAGAATGATTGGGTAATTTTAGAATTATCTAGTTTTCAGTTAGAAGACATGACAATTAGTCCGCACATTGCTGTAATCACAAATTTTTATTCAGAGCATTTAGCTCCAGTTGATCCTAATAACCCAAATTATCATAAAAATTTAAAAGAATATCGTAATGCCAAACTTAATATTGTAAAATCACAGAAGAAGAAAAATTGGGTGATTTTAAATTTTAAATTACAAATTTTAAATTTTAAATTAAATACAAAAGCAAAAATTATTTATTTTAAAAAGTCCGAGTTGTGTTCGCAATTAATTGGCGAGCATAATAAAGAAAATATTGCGGCAGCAATTGAAGTTGCTAAAATTATTGGTCTTAATAAAAATATTATTATTAAAGCAGTTAAAAATTTTAAGGGTTTGGAACATAGATTAGAATTAGCGCGAGAATATCAAGGAGTAAAATATTATAATGATAGTTTTGCCACTACTCCAGAAGCAACAATTGTTGCATTAAAATCTTTTAATCAACCAATAATTATTTTGCTGGGAGGAGCTGAAAAAAAATCTGATTTTAGCCAATTAGTAAAAGAAGTTAAAAAACAATGTAAGTTTATTATTTTATTAAATGGCGCGGCAACCAAGCGAATTAATCAAGAGTTGATAAAAGCAGGTTTTCCTAAGGAAAAAATTAAATTTTTTTTAGATATTAATCAAGCGGTTAAGACCGCTTCAAAAATAGCTGTTTTTGGTGATATAGTTTTATTGTCAACTGCCTGCGCTAGTTTTGGTATGTTTAAAAATTATAAAGAAAGAGGGGATTTATTTAAGCAAGCAGTTAATAAGGATCTGTCGCCGAATACGGTATCCGGCGATAGACCCTTTAAGATTTATAGAGTTATTAAATTATAATTTTATTTTAACAAAAAATTAATTAATTGGCAATTATATTAATTAGCAATATATATGTTGATTTTTCTTTATGGCGAAGACACTTTTAGGTCTTGTCAAAAACTCGAGGAATTAAAAAATAAATTTATTCACAGTGTAGATCCAAGAAAAGAAAATATTAGTATTGTTAATGGCGCTAATATTTTATGGGCAGACCTTAATCAGACTTTAAGCGCTAGTTCATTATTGGTTAATAAACGGATGATTATTGTTAAGGATATTTTTAGCAATAAATCGGTTATTATTTTTGAACAAATTTTAAATTATTTTCAAAATTTTCATAAAACTCAAAATAATAATGTGGTTATTTTTTTGGATTCATTGGTTAAGGTTAAAAAAACTAAAATTAAAGAAGAGTTTTTAATAGTTGATTCAACTGGTCGAAATAAAATTTTAACTAAGCATCCTTTGGCATTTTTTAAATTTTTATATAAACAGCCTTATTCTCAGCAATTTAATTGTTTAAGCAATACTGCAATGGCCAGTTGGATTAAGCAAACAGTTAAAGAGCGCGGTAAAGAAATTACTTTAGCAACAGCGCAATTCTTAGTTAGTTTAGTTGGTAATAATTTATGGCAGATTAATAATGAAATAAATAAATTAATAAATTATCAATCAGCTAATATTATTAATAGCAGTTTGTCGCAGGCAAATAAAACCGCTAACAATAATAATGGCGATAATAAATTGAATCAATTTAAACGAGTTGGCGCGAATCAAACAATTATTAGCGAAGAAGATATAAAAAAAATAGTTCGTGGTAATTTTGATGAAAATATTTTTGCTCTTACCGATGCTATTAGCAATAAAAATAAAGCATTGGCTACTCGTTTGCTTGAAGAACAAATTGAGGCAGGCTTAACTAGCGGTTATTTGCTTAATATGTTTATTAGGCAATTTAAAATATTGCTACAAATAAAACAGGCGGTTGAACTTAATTATACTGCTCGTAAAATTGCCAGTGAATTAAAAATTCATCCTTTTGTAGTGCAAAAAGGTATTAATCAGGTGCGTTGTTTTAGTTTATTTGTTTTAAAAAATATAACTAATCAATTAATAAAGATTGATTATAAAATGAAAACCGGCAAGACAGATGTTTTAACTGCTTTAAATATTTTAATTGCTAAAATTTAATTATGGGTCTGTCGCCAAATACTCTTTTGAGTATAAAATTTAAAAATTTATACCGAATACGGTATTTAACAACAGACTCATATAAATAAAATAGTTTCAAAATGAATTTTGAAACTATTTTATATAGTATTTGACAATAGATTTTATTTGGCTTGTAAACTTTTATTCAATTTTAGCTGCAACCTAGATTTTTTTCTGTTAGCAGTATTTTTTTTAATAACAGTTTTTTGAGCGGCCTTATCTAATGCTTTTAATGCTTGATTAACCGTTGCTTGAGCTTTAGAGTCTCGTGCTTCAATTTCTTTACGACTTTTTTTAATTAATTTTTTAAGATTGTTTTGAATTTTGCGATTGCGTAATTGTCGAACAGCACTTTTGCGCAATTCTTTTTTAGCTGATGGTTTATTAGGCATAGATTAAAATAAATAAATAAATAAAATTATTAAGGGTCTGTCGCCGAATACGGCATTCGGCG
>JAHJAP010000086.1 GCA_018813805.1 Patescibacteria group bacterium | reverse complement strand
GATAATTTAATTTATCAAAAATATTCACTAAAAACTTTAAGAAAAAAAATAAACAACAAATTAACTTTACAAAAACAATTAGGCCTGCCAATTAATAAAAATATTGCTTTAGTTGGATTAGTCTCTCGCTTGGTTTGGCAAAAAGGAATGGATTTATTTAATGAGGATTTTAGTAAATTAAATTGCCAATTTGTTTTTTTAGGAACTGGCCAAGAAAAATATGAACAAATGTTAAAAAATTTAGCTAAAAAATATCCTAAAAAATTTAGTGTTCAACTTGCTTTTGATGAAAAAATGGCGCATCTAATTTATGCTGGTTCTGATATTTTTCTAATGCCTTCACATTTTGAGCCTTGCGGTTTAGGCCAGATGATTGCTATGCGATATGGCACAATACCAATAGTTCGCGCTACTGGCGGCTTAGCTGATACTGTTAATAATAAAACAGGTTTTGTTTTTAAAGAATATTCTACAAAAAAATTATATCAAACACTTGATAAGGCTCTAAATATTTTTTATAAAAATTCTCAACAATGGCGCCAAAAACAAGAAAACGGCATGAAACAAGATTTTTCTTGGGATAAGCCAGCTAAAAAATATTTGACATTGTATAAAAAATTGCTATAATATATATAAGAAAGCTGTGCATAACTCTTTTTATATAGATATTACACTAATATGTGTAATATCAATTTTAATTAAGGAGGTGCGTATTATGAATGCCATGGCACAATGGGCAGCTAAAGAAATAATGGAAAAACAAATAGCGGAAATCAAGGGGGAAGTCAATCGATACTACACAGCGCAAAATCGTGGATATCAAAGAGAAGCAACAGAAGAAGAATTGGCATGGAATTACATCTCGATGGGAGGAGCTGATGATTTTAGAAAAAGATATCCAGTGTTTGTCGCATAAGCACAGCAAAAAAAGGAGGTTTATAAAGAGCCTCCTTTTCTAATATACTAAAAATAAAAAACTATTTGAGTTTTCCTTCTTGACAAGGAAAGAAAACTCCAAAAAATTGACTTAAAGCTTTTGATTTGTTAATATAATTTCAAGACCTGCCAAGGATGCTCTTTCGAATATAAATTTTCATAATTTTGAGAAAATTTTTTATAAAATTTTTGAGATAATATGGCAGTATTGGCGAAAAGATTTTAGAAAAAATTTACCAAAATTTGAGAATTTAGATCGAATATGGTGTCCTTGACAGGTCTTATTAGTCTTGAAAAAGATTTTTTTATTTGGAGCGGTAGCTCAGTTGGTTAGAGCGCTGCCCTGTCACGGCAGAGGTCGCGGGTTCGAGCCCCGTCCGCTCCGCATTTTATTTATTTTTAAGATTAAATTTATGGATCAGAAAATTATTGCTCAAATTAAAACAAATTTATTAACTAGAAAAAAACAAATTGAAGACGATTTGCAAAGTTTTACCAAGCAAGATGTTCACATGAAAGATGAACGTCGAGCAACATTTCCTGATTATGGAGATAAGAGTGATGAGAATGTGCAAGAAGTAGACAATTATTTAACAGAGCTTGCCACTGAAAAGGTTTTAGAAGATACTTTGCGAGATATTGTTAATACTTTAGATAGAATAGAAAAAAATGCTTATGGTATTTGCAAATACTGCAAACAAGAAATTGGCGAAAAACGTTTATTAGCCAGACCTGTTGCCAATACTTGCATTGCTTGTAAAATAAAATTACAAAAAATGGTTTAATTTTTATGCGTTTTAAATATTTTAAAAAAATGATAGATCCTATTATCGCTGTCATTTTTTTTATTATTTGTGATCGCTTTTTAAAATCTCTAGCTTTAATTAATGCCCCAATTAGTCAACAAAATATTTTAGGTGATATTTTTCAATTCAATTTAGCAAAAAATTATAATATTGCATTTTCTTTACCTTTATCTGGTTATTTTTTAAAACTAATATTAGTAATAATAATTTTAGGATTAACTTATTGTTTTATTATTTTATGCATTAACAATAAATATAATCATGCTGGTTGGTTGCTTTTTGTAATTTTTGGCGCTACTAGCAATTTGGTTGATAGAATTAAGTATGGCTACGTGATTGATTATTTTGACTTAAAATATTTTACAGTTTTTAATTTAGCCGATGTGTTAATAATTATTGGGATTGTTGGTTTATTTTATTTATCTAAAAAAGATTACCCTGAATAGGGTCTGTCGCCAAATACTCTTTCGAGTATAAAATTTCAAATTTTTAGGAAATTTTTTAAAAAAATTTTGAGGGAATATGGTTATATTAGCGAAAAAATTTTTAACAAAATTTACAAAAATTTGGAATTTTATACCGAATACGGTATTCGGCGACAGACCCGAATAGTTCTTTCAAAATTTTTATAATAATCAATTTTAATAAAAATAGTTTTTTTAGGTAAAATTTTATTTACTTTATCAGCCCATTCAATAACAGTTATTGCCTGAGGATTATTAAAATATTCACTAGCGCCAATAGCTATTAAATCTTGTTTATTTTTAAAACGATAAGCATCAATGTGCACAAAAAATTTTATTTTATTACTTTCTGTTAAAATAGCTTTGCCAGATTTAGCTCTTGTTGATTTAGCAGGATAAATTTTCATTAAAACAAAAGTTGGACTAGAAATATTTTTGTTAATTCCTAACCCAAGCGCTATGCCTTTTGTAAAAATTGTTTTGCCAGCACCTAATTTGCCAATTAAACCAATAACTTCTCCTCCTTTTAATTTTTTAGCAAATTTTTTAGCCAAAGATAAAGTTTCTTTGGTTGTTTTAGTATAATATTTCATTTTAATAAAAATAATTAAGGGTCTGTCGCTGAATATAGTATTCGACGATAGCCCCGGAATAGTGGGCAATGTAGGGATCGGACCTACGACCTTCTCGGTGTAAACGAGACGCTCTACCACTGAGCCAATTGCCCATGGTTTAAAGGATCTGTCGCCGAATACCGTATTCGGCAACAGATCCTTAATAGGTGGGTATGAGAGGACTTGAACCTCCAAGCCTTGCGGCACCAGCCCCTCAAGCTGGCGAGTTTACCAATTTCTCCACATACCCAAATACCCAAACGATTTGGGATATTAACGAATTTAAAAAGTTTAAATTATTTTTTTTCTTTAAGCTTTTTCTTGTAGCCACGTTTTAAAAAAAATAATTTTGCTCGTCTAACTTTAGCCTGCTTATTAACAACAATTTTAGTTATAGCAGGAAGATTAAGAGGAAAAATTTTTTCTACACCAATACCATCAAAAACTTTTCTAACAGTAATAGTTGCGCCAACTTCCTTGCCATGTTTTTTAGCAATAATCATCCCGTCAAAATATTGAATTCTTTCTTTTTCTTCTCCTTTTGGATTTATTTCTTTAATTTTTTGATAAACTCTTACTGACATACCTGGCTTAAGCTCGGGGATAACTCTTTCTGTCTCAATTTTTGTGTTTTTTTCAGTCATAGTATTATTTAAAAACAAATAAAACAATCGCGTTTTATTTGTTAATAGTATTATTTTAATAATTAATTATTGCTTTAATAATAACAACAATATAATAAAAACTACTTTTTGTCAATTATGTGTATTAGTCCAACACATTTCGGACACGAAACTATTTTTAATTAAATAATCCACAGGTGAAATTAAGTTTAGTCCCCAATGTCTTCTCTTGGTATTGTAGTTAGGGTCTGTCGCCGAAT
>JAHJAP010000085.1 GCA_018813805.1 Patescibacteria group bacterium | reverse complement strand
TATATATTCTAATATGCCTTTATAATCTTCTATTATTTTTTTCATTTTATTTTCTAATTTATCATCTAAAGTTTTTTTATCTGTAATTTCTTTTAAAATATCAGCTCCTGAAACAGAAACATATTCATACAAGCCTATTTCAAATTCAGAAATTTTATCAGGTTGAATATTGTCTAATAACCCAGTAGTAATCGCAAAAAATATTAACACTTGCTGAGCTACTGAAATTGGCAAATATTGATCTTGTTTAAATATTTCCATCAATCTTTTACCTCTATCTAGTTTAGCTTTAGTATCAGCATCTAATTCTGAACCAAATTGAGCAAAAGCCGCTAACTCATGATATTGGGCAGCTTCTAATCTTATTTTGCCAGCAACCTTTTTCATTGCTTTTACTTGCGCGGAACTGCCAACGCGAGAAACTGACAATCCAGCATTAATAGCAGGACGATTGCCTTGATAAAATAAATCTGGCTCTAAATAAATCTGCCCATCAGTAATAGAAATAACGTTAGTCGGAATATAGGCTGAAACATCGCCAGCCTGAGTTTCAATAATGGGCAAGGCAGTAATTGAACCGCCGCCATAATCTTGACTAAGCTTGCAAGCGCGCTCTAATAATCTGGAATGAATATAAAAAACATCGCCAGGATATGCTTCACGGCCAGGCGGTCGTTTAAGAAGCAAAGATATTTCTCTATAAGCAACTGCGTGTTTTGATAAATCATCATAAATAATTAATACATCTTCGCCTTTATCTAAAAAATATTCCGCCATGGCACAGCCAGCATAAGGAGCAATATAAAGCAATGAAGCTGGATTACTAGCTCCAGCCACAACAACTGTAGTATATTCCATGGCGCCATATTCAGTTAACTTAGCTACAATGCTAGCGATTTTTGATTCTTTTTGACCAATAGCAACATAAATACATTTTAAATTTTGCCCCTTTTGATTAATAATTGTATCAATAGCAATAGCTGTTTTTCCAATTTGTCTATCACCAATAATTAATTCTCGTTGACCCCGACCAATTGGAATCATCGCGTCAATAGCTTTAATACCGGTTTGCATTGGCTCGTTTACTGATTGACGAGCAATAACTCCGGGCGCAATTTTTTCAATTGGATTATATTTTTCTACATTAATCTCTCCTTTTCCATCAATTGGCTTGCCTAAAGAATCAACTACCCTGCCAATAATGTTTTCTCCAACTGGAACCTCTAAAATTCTATTCAAACATTTGACTTCATCGCCTTCTTTAATAATTGATGAATCACCCAAAATAATAACCCCCACACTGTCCTCTTCTAAATTTAAAGCAACGCCATAGATTTGCAAATTATTTGTAGTTTTAAATTCCAACATTTCCGACATCATTACTTCAGAAATACCTACAACACGAGCAATGCCATCACCAACCTCAATAACGCGGCCAATCGTTTGTTCTTTGACTGATGGTTGAAATTCTTTAATTTGTTGTTTAAGCTGTTCAACAATAAAATCTTTTGTAATAGACATAAAAATTAAGTTAAAAGTTAAAAGTTAAAAGTTTATAAAGTTTGTAAAGACAGAAAACAAAACACATAACTTTTGACTTTACGAACTTTATAAACTTTATAAACTATTTAATCATATTCTCTTTTAATTCTCTCAAACTATTTCTCAGGCTTCCATCTAAAATCTTATCTCTATATTTTATAATAACTCCACCCAACAAACTTTGGTCAATTTTTTGTTTAATAATTATTTCTTTTGCCTGTGTTAAATCTTTAATATACTTTTTTAATGACTTTTCTGTTTTAATATCTAACTCTTTAGTGCTAATAATTTCAGTTTCAACAATTTTTTTTTCAAAATCCCATATTTTAATAAACTGTTCAATGATTTGATCTATTTTTGTTAATTGATTTTTTTTAATTAAAAATTTAACAAAATTTTTAATATTAATTTTAATTTCTTTCAATGATTTATTGTCAATTGTTTTATACAAATTCAATGCGCATTGTTTTGTTGTAATTTTCATTTTATTTTGTTTCTTTTATTATTTTTTTAATTAACTCCTTGTCTTCTTTATTGTCTAATTTTTTCTCCAATACTTTCTCAACTGTAATCATAACTAAATTAACTACTTCTTGTTTTATTTCTTTTAAAGTTTGGGCCTTTTCAGTTCGTATTTTATCTTTTTCTTGATTAATAATTTGACCAATTTCTTCTTTGGCTTTAACTACTGTTGCTTGTTTAGTTTTTTCAGCTTGATTAATGGCTTTAGTTAAAATTAAATTAGCTTGTTTTTCTGCTTCAATAATTCTTTTCTTATATTCTTTTTCGGTATTAGCTAATTTTTTTTCTATTTCTTGAGCATTATCTAAACTTTTTTCAATTTTAGTTGAACGATCTTTCATTACTTTTGATAAGGGTTTAAAAACCAAAAAATAAAGCACTAAAAAAACAATAGTAAAATTAACTGCTTGAGCAATTAATAATCTAATATCAACATGAAATGTCTCAAATAAAATTTCCATGAAATTAATTTAGAGTTATTAAATATAATTAATAATCTTGCCACTGTCCTAAAGCAGGACAGTTCGCAAAATTACTAACTCAGTTTATTTAATACTAAAAGCGATAATTAACGCATAAATAGCGATCGCTTCAGTAAAAGCACAAGCCAAAAGCATTGATACTAAAATTTTATTAGCAGCTTCTGGATTACGACCAGTAGCTTCCATTGCTTTAGCTCCAATAAAGCCAATGCCAAGGCCTGGGCCAATTGAACCAATCCCAATAGCTAATGCTTTGGCTAACATAACATTGTCCATAGTTTTATATTTAATTTATAAAATTAACAAACTTTTCAACTAATGCTCTTCAACACTAGTCATAATAGTTAAATAAGTCAAAATCAACATAGAAAAAACCATTGCCTGGACTAAACCAACCACAATTTCTAAAAACATGAAAGGAATAGGCAAACCAAAAGCTAAAATCGTTGACATTGAAGCTAAAAGCACTTCACCAGCAAAAATATTTCCAAAAAGACGAAAAGACAAACTAGCCAGCTTAGCAGCTTCACTGATTATTTCCAATAAACCCAAAAAAAATTTAATAGGATTAATAATTAAAATTGATGGTTCTTTAAAAACTTTTTTAGGAATCTCTATTAATGCCTTAAAATTAATAAATTTATTTAAATGCTGCCAAAACCCAATAAAAATAATCCCAAAAATATGACTTATAACTACGCCTATGCCAGCTAATGCTAAAGTAGTATTCAAATCAGCTGTACCACCGCGAAATAATGGGACAAAAACCTTTTCACCATGCTCTAAAACAACATGTGTGATTGAACCAACTCCTGGTAAAAGTCCTAACCAATTATTAAGTAAAATAAAAACAAAAAAACTAAAAACTATTGGAAAAATTTTCAAAGTTTTTTCTTTAGAACCAGTAATTGAATCAAAAAGACTTAATAATGATTCAACAATTATTTCAATTCCATTTTGTAATCCACGTGGAATTGTTTTAATTCTTGATTTAAAAAATAAACCGAATATTACAATTATAAAAATTACTAACCAAGAATTAAGCAATGAATTGGTTATTGGAAATTCTTTAATATAAAAAATCGGTTCAGCATATAAAGCATGCTCATGATGTATTTCGGTTTGTGTTATTGTGGCCATATTAACAAAAATCTGTTGCGTAAAATAAAAAACTGGCTTACTAATCCAATAAAGGGTCTGTCGTCGAATACCGTATTCAGCGACAGACCCATAAATTTAACAAAAATTATTTTTTAATTATTTTTATTTTGTGATAATTCTTTTTCTTTTAATGCTTCTTCGTTTTTAGTTTCGATTTTTTTATACTCATTTATAGTGCTTTTAACTAAACCAAATATAGAAAAAATAAAAACAATGCCAATTGATAATAAAAACAGCCAAGGCTCACTTTGATATCTTTTGTCTAGCCATTTACCAATAAATAAACCAACAATTACTGGACCAACAATCCAGGCTGATAATCTAGCAAACATCAATATTGCCGGTTGCCACCATGCTTGTTTTATCATATATTAAATTTTATATTAATTAAAATCAAAAGTCAATTTTGTGTATTAGTCCACGTCATTTTATGTCTATGCCACAATAATAATGAATTTCAAAGCCAAAAAATATTAAATAAATCAAATTGAAAAATCGTAGCTACTGTCTATTAAATAAACAATAACTACGAT
>JAHJAP010000084.1 GCA_018813805.1 Patescibacteria group bacterium | reverse complement strand
ATTTAAAATATTTTTAATTTCTTTTATTGCTTTTTTTCTTATTGAAAAAATTTTTCATTGGCGACATTGCCACAAGGCAGACTGCACAATTCATACATTTGGATATATGAATCTTATTGGAGACAGTATTCATAATTTTATTGATGGATTAATAATTGCCAGTACATTTATGATTGATTTTAAATTAGGCATTACAACAACGCTGGCTATAGCAATACATGAAATACCACAAGAAATTGGCGATTATGGCGTTTTAATATATGCTGGATTCAAAAACAAAGCCGCGCTCTTAATAAATTACGCAATTGCGTTCATGGTAGTATTAGGAGGAATAGTTGGTTATTTTGCTTTTTTCTATTTACACAATATTTTGCCATATCTCTTGCCATTTGCTGCTGGAGGATTTGTGTATATAGCTGCATCAGATTTAATGCCAGAGATTAGAAAAGAAACAAATTTAAAAAAATCAATATGGTCTTTTTTAATTTTTATAATGGGGGTTATATTAATGTATTTACTTCAAAAAATTAATCATTAATTTTTAATCAACATGAATTTGTTGCCGAATACTCTTTTGAGTATAAAATTTTAGACTTAGGAGAGTCCAGTGTACATGTGAACTTATTCAAAAAAATAGACAAAATTTAAAAAATTTTGCCTATTTTTATTATTAAACCTATTGTTATTTTAACTTTTTATTTTTCACTTTCAATTACAACTTCTTTCTTTTTGACTAGCTCAGAATCAAAAAGACCTAAATCAATATTTTCTAAAAGTCTAATATAAAAATCAGCTTTAGTTAAAATTAGATAAGAATTTTCTATATCTTTTTCTTCTTGATTAATTTTAATACTTTCTTTTACAAAGTTAATTAAACAAGATAAAGCGTTATTTTTCTTTTGAAAACACTTATTAAAAGCATCCTCATTATTTTGTTTATGTTTTTGTATATTTATTTGTTCTTGATCTAAAAAGAGTTTATCTTGATTAAAATCTTGTTGTTGATCATCGAAAGATTCTTGCCAGATAATGCCTTTTTTTGGAGAAAAAATAGGCTTTTTGTCGAAATAAAAATAAGAGGAATACGTGCCAATATCAGATAGAGTAATTTTTCTTTTGCCATAAATAGCATTATCAAAAATTTTAATTTTATTCTGATTATCAATATTTTTTTCTTCATTTAAGGTACTTTCAAATTGAACCAATGTTTTATCTGACCAATCTTTAAGATCAATATCAGCTAGCTGATAATAAGCTACCTTTTTAAAAGTATCAAATTTATTTACAGGAACATAACTAGTGAGTTTAATTTTCATTTTATTAACAAAAAGATCATACCAATTAATCGTTTTTCCAGTTAAAACTGACTGACAATTTTTTAAAAGACAAGTAGCGTCAGTTTTTTTACATTTTTTAGCAACAATTTCAGCGCAATCAATATTATAGGTTGCTTTTAAATAAATAGGTAAAATTTCTTGCCAGCGCATTGGTTTGTCTCCGACAAATTTTTTTTCATTAGTCAATAAATTATATTTAATTAACAAACGGAGATTCTCTTTGTATCCTTGGTTTTGATCTTCTAAGTCGTCATATTGAAGAAAAACTAAATCCTTGTAAATATTAACTAATTTGGTTTCACCTTGAAAGATAGGCGCTAGTTTTATTTTATTAGTTAAAAAATTATTAAGCTCAGTTAGATGTCTGCTAATGTTATTTTTTGAGGCTTTAAGGTTGATATTTAAAAAATATTCTTCCTGATTTTGATCAATAATACCGTCAATAATTTTTAAATAACAATTTTTCATTTCAGGTAAAACTAAACCATTTTCATCTGAATATGTACTATAAGAATAAAAACCATAAAAGTTATAGGAAGGATAATAATTAGTAGAGGCATTATTTAAATTATCACAAACAATATAGCCTTGATGACCCTTTAAAGTAATAAAAGATTTGTATTCAGGATTAATGTCTTGTGTTTCTATTTTGTATATTTCTTGGGCAGTTTTTCCTTTGCCGCTGTAAAGATCCTTTTGTTGTAAATTAAAACTAAAAGATTCATATAAATTGCCGAAAAATTGTTGATAGGAACCGGCACGATCATTAGCGATCATAGAATATTCTTGAATTTTTAGATTAAGAGCAGGTAAATCAAAATTAAAATTCTTGGCTAAAATATCCTTTTTTTCTTGCTTAAAAGAAATTTTTGCGAAAACATCTTCTATTTCTTTTTTGATTTTTTCATTATTTTTTTCATCCCATGTTGGCGCTTCAAGATTAATTATTAACCAAGAGCTAGGAGCAAGTTGAGTAAAATAAAAATTACTCCAATTTGTATTTCCTTGCGAAACATCGTTTTTATTGATTGGAGTATAAAAAGTTAAACCGCCAATTTTTTTTTCTACCAATTTTTGATATTGTTCGTCATAATAATAACCGCCATTATTATTAACATAATAAAGAAAATGTTTATTATTGGTAATTGTAGGCAATGGTAATAATTCAATTGTTAGATTATTAATGGCAATATCTTGCATTTTTTTAGTGCTCAATTGTAAATAACGATTGGGAATATAATTTTTTATTTCATATTTTAGATCAAAATTAGAATTGAATAAATCATCAGCGACTATTTGATTTTTATTAATTTGATCAATACTTTTTTGATAATTAGGAAAATCAAAAATAATGGGTTTATTTTCTACTTGTTTGTTGATATTTTCTTCAATAAATTTTTGCGCTTCCTTAATATAAAGACCATAAGCCATGCCACCTTCCCAACCACTAATAGAAAAAGTAGGGATGCCAATTAATTTACCAGCTGAATTAATCATCGCGCCACCAGAATTTCCGCCAGCGATTAGAGCGTCGGTTTTAATATATTGATAATCATTATATTCCATAACTCCGCTGATAATACCTTTGGTTTCGCTAATTGTGTCAGCGCCAATCCAAGGATAACCAATTAAGACAGCTTCGTCTTGAGTCTTGGGAACATAATTAAAATCTGGTTCAATTGTTAAAAATTGAGAATAATCAACTTTTTGACCATTAATATCTATTGGATCAATTTTTAAAAGAGCAACATCTAATTTGTCATCACGATTAATCAAAGTGGCCGTGTAATCACAAACCGGTCTTTTGCCTTTTTCTTTTGTAAGACAGATGCTAAAAGCAGTGGCTAGTTTACCTTTGCCGTCATCAACCACATGATTATTAGAAATAATCACTCCTTCTTTATTAATAATAGAAGCGCTACCCCAGCCCAACATTTCTATATATTTTCCAAAAATACTTCGATAAGAAATTAACTGGACTACCGGAGAAATGTTTATTGTTTGCTCTTGCGATTTAACTGGCAAACAAGAAAATAGACCAAAGATAAAGATAAAGATAAAAGAAATTAAACTTATTTTTTGCCAAAAATTTTTTTTCATAAGGTTTTTATGGGTCTGTCGCCGAATGCTCTTTTGAGTATAACGTATCGGCACATGCGAAGTTCGCTTTTCGAATTTATTGAATTAATTTTTGTTAATTGGCTTAATCCTATTTTATCACGCTATTCCTTAAATTGCCACCCAATGAAGAAAAGCGAATTTGAGTCGAGGAAATTTTCTACTCGAAAGAGTATTCGGCGACAGACCTTTTATGTTAAAAATAAAATAAACAAAATTTGTCGGACAAATTTTGCACTTAATTTGTCGCTTTTAAAAACTTGTTTGATGGTGTATTTTATTGTTATTATGGAAATAATAACTGGTAAATACACCATTTTTTGGCACTGCCCTTTTTAATTTTTAAAAGCTTCTACTGCGTATAACGTATCGGCCACTAGTGTTGCGTTAAGCAAATTTTTTTTAAAAATATTATTTAATGTTAGTTTTAAAACGCTCTTTTTAAAATTTTACGATTTGAATTTTCAGTGAGATAATTAGCTCATAATTTAATAAATTAAGCTAGTTATT
>JAHJAP010000083.1 GCA_018813805.1 Patescibacteria group bacterium | reverse complement strand
TTTTAAATTAATATTATGTTAGAAATAATTATTAGCGTAGTAACAAATTTTATAATCAATGGTATTTCGTCGTTGGGTTATGTTGGAATAGGTGTTATGATGGCAATTGAAAGCGCTTGCATCCCTTTACCATCTGAAATAATTATGCCTTTTGCTGGATTTTTAGTAACTCAAGGTAGATTTGGCTTAATGGAAGTTGCTTTTGCAGGCGCTTTGGGTTGTGTTGTTGGCTCTGTAATAACTTATGCGATTGGTATTTGGCGTGGCAGGGACTTTATAGAAAAATATGGAAAGTATATTTTTATTTCTCATCATGACTTAGATATAGCTGATAAATTTTTTAATAAACATGGTTCTAATGCGATTTTTCTTTCTCGTTTACTGCCTGTTATCCGAACTTTTATTTCTTTGCCAGCAGGTATTGCCAGAATGAATTTTAATAAGTTTATTATTTATACTTTTTTAGGTTCATTGCCATGGTGTTTTGCTTTAGCATATGTAGGTAAAAAATTAGGTGACCATTGGAATACGTTGGGAGTTTATTTTCATAGATTTGATATAATAATAGTTTTAGTTATTATAGCCATGGCTATTTGGCATATAAAAAGATATTTTAAACATAAATAAAATAACATGTCTGAACAAAATAAAATGGAAAAAATAATTTCTTTGTGCAAACGTAGAGGATTTGTTTTTCCTTCCTCGGAAATTTATAATGGTTTTGCCGCGATTTACGATTTTGGTCCATATGGGGTGGAATTGGCAAATAATATTAAACGCAGTTGGTGGAAGGCAATGGTTCAGTTAAATGATGATATTGTTGGTCTTGATTCAAGTATTTTTATGAATCCAAAAATTTGGGAAGCTAGTGGTCATGTTTTTGGCTTTTCAGATCCTTTAACTGAATGCAAAAATTGTCATTTAAGATTAAGGGTTGATCATTTATTAACAGAACTTAATATTCAGGCCGATGAAAAAATGAGCATTGATGAAATTGATAAATTATTTACTGACAATAAGAAAAAAATAAAATGCCCTAATTGTGGTAAAAATAATTTTACTAATGTTAAAAAATTTAATTTATTAGTAAAATCAAATTTGGGAAATTTTACTGAAGATTGGAATAAGAAACCTGCTTATTTAAGAGGAGAAACCTGCCAGGGGATTCATGTTAATTATAAAAATATTATTAATACAGCGCGAGTTAAAATTCCGTTTGGTATTGCGCAAATTGGAAAAGCATTTCGCAATGAAATTACTGCTCGTCAATTTATTTTTAGAACTAGAGAATTTGAACAAATGGAGATGCAATATTTTATTCATCCGAACGATGAAGTTGAGGTTTATGAACAATGGCGCGAAAAACGTTGGCAGTATTATTTAGGTCTTGGTATTAAAAAGGAAAATTTAAAATGGCACAAACATGAGAATTTAGTTTTTTATGCTAAAGAAGCTTATGATATTGAATATAATTTTCCATTTGGTTTTGGCGAGATTGAAGGAATTCACGCAAGGGGAGATTATGATTTAAGCCAACACACAAAATATTCTGGCGTTGATTTATCGTATGTTAATTTGGTTACAAAAGAAAAATTTATGCCACATATAGTTGAAACTTCAGCAGGAGTTGGAAGGACATTTTTAGCTGTTTTAGTTGAAGCTTATATAGAAGAAAATGTTGGCGAAGAAACTAGAGTTGTTCTTAAATTTAATAAAGATTTAGCTCCAATTAAAATTGCTGTTTTTCCTTTGCTTAAAAACAGGCCTGAGTTGGTAAAAAAAGCTAAAGAAATTTATGATAATTTAAAAATAAATTATATGTGCGAATTTGATGATAATGGAAATATTGGTAAAAGATATAGAAGACAAGATGAAATTGGCACACTATATTGTGTTACAGTGGATTTTGATAGTTTAGAAGATAAAAAAGTAACTATAAGAGATCGTGATACAATGGGACAGGAAAGAGTTAAAATCAAAGAATTAGATGAGTATTTTAGAAAAAAATTGTAATAATATTTAATTTAA
>JAHJAP010000082.1 GCA_018813805.1 Patescibacteria group bacterium | reverse complement strand
ATTATAAATAATATGAATATTAAAAATGAAAGATAATAATATCATTGCGGGGCTAGATATAGGCTCTACTGCTATCAGATTAGTTGTAGCGCAATATATAGCTAATAAATCCGAACAACAATTACAAGTATTAGGCGCAGTTACTGTTTTATCCGAGGGTATAAGCAGGGGGGTTGTTAATAGCATTGAAGATACTACTTCGGCAATTTCTGCTTGTTTGGAAAAAGCTGAAAGATTAATTGGTGTATCTGTTTCTAGTGTTTGGGTTGGTATTAATGGACCGAATTTAAAGTGTGAAAAAAGTCATGGCGTAGTCGCAGTAAGTCGAAGTGATAATGAAATCACTGAAGATGATATTAGGCGAGCAATTGAAGCTGCGCAAGCCTTGGCAGTTCCACCTAATTATGAAATTCTTCATGTTATTCCAGTTAAATTTACTGTTGATAATCAGGAAGATATTAAAGATCCTTTAGGTATGACAGGAGTGCGATTAGAAGTTGAAGCTTTGATTATACAGGGTTTATCCAGTCAAATTAAAAATTTAACTAAAGCTATTTATCGCACTGGATTGGAAATTGAAGATTTGGTTTTATCCCCATTGGCAGCGGCTGAAGCAGTTATTAATCGTAAGCAAAAAGAATTAGGCGCGGTTTTGGTTAATATTGGATCAGCAACTACTAGCTTAGTTGTTTTTGAAGAAGGAGAGTTATTACAGGCGGCTGTATTGCCAATAGGCTCAGAACATATTACTGCTGATGTTGCCATTGGCCTAAGATGCCCGATAAATTTAGCTGAAAGGATTAAAGTAGAACATGGCGATGCTCGATCAGCGCAATTTACTAAAAAAGATGAAATTGATACTAGCGATTTAGCTAAAGAAGAAAATATTAATGACGAAACAATGGTAGTTTCTAAAAAATATGTAGCGGAAATTATAGAGGCGCGCGTTGAAGAAATTTTTGAAAAAATTGATAATGAATTAAAAAAAATTGATCGTTCGGGAATGTTGCCTGCGGGTGTTTTTTTAATTGGCGGCGGGGCTAAATTGCAAGGGCTGATTGATGTAGCGAAAAACAAATTACGCTTACCTGTTTGTTTGGGCAACAATAGGGACATTTTAACAACAATTGATAAAATTAATGATGCTACTTATTTAACTGCCCTTGGCTTAGTTGTTTGGGGTAGTCAATTAAGTAATTCTAAAAAAGGATCAAGAATAAAATGGTTAGGAGGGGGAGTTATTGAAAAAATTAAACAATGGGTTTCTTCTTTAATACCCTAACAGAAAGGTGTACAAAAAATTTATACAGTTGTGTTTTTAAATATTTTTGCCAAGTAACAAACCCTCTTGATAAAATTTTAATAATAAGTTAGTATATAATTAATAATTGTTAATTATAAAGTATACTTATATATGACTGAAATAAAACCAGCAATAGAAACTTTTGCTAAAATAAAAGTAGTTGGTGTGGGTGGTTCAGGCGGTAGCGCTGTTAATCGTATGATTGAATGTGGGATTAGAGGTGTTGAATTTATTGCTGTTAATACAGACATTCAGGCTTTGCATTATAATAAATCAAGCAAAAAAATACATATAGGCAAAACCATTACTCGCGGTTTAGGCGCTGGCATGAATCCAGAGTTGGGCAGGCAGTCAGCAGAAGAAGCGCAAAATGATCTTAGAGATATTTTAAAAGATGCTGATATGGTTTTTGTTACTTGCGGTTTAGGTGGAGGTACTGGCACAGGCGCTTCACCTATTATTGCTGAAATTGCTCGCGATCTTGGCGCTTTAACAGTGGCAGTAGTTACAAAACCGTTTGCCTTTGAAGGCGCTCAAAGAAAAAATATTGCTGAACGTGGGCTATCAGAATTAACTGACAAAGTAGATACTATTATTACCATTCCTAATGATAAATTATTGCAAGTCATTGATAAAAAAACATCCTTGTTGGATGCTTTTATGGTTGTTGATGAAATTTTACGTCAAGGAGTTCAGGGTATTTCAGAATTAATTACTACGCCAGGATTAATTAATGTTGATTTTGCTGATGTTAAAGCAGTAATGGCTAATGCCGGCAGCGCTTTAATGGGCATTGGTCAGGCTAGTGGAGAAAACAAGGCTATTGAAGCTGCTAAAGCTGCTATTAGTTCACCGCTTTTAGAAATGTCTATTGAAGGCGCGCGTGGTATTCTTTTTACAATTGTTGGAGGAACAAATTTGACTATGCATGAAGTTAATGAAGCAGCTAAGGTTGTTACTTCTTCAGCTGATGAAGACGCTAAAATAATTTTTGGCGCAGTTATTGATGATAAATATAAAGATGAAATTAAAATAACAGTTGTAGCCACTGGTTTTGATAGTCGTCGGATGGGTGTTAATGAAACATTGGTTAGTGAAAGATCTTATACTCCTAATATTTTTATTAGTTCTGAAGAAGATAAAGAAAAAAAGGAAATAAAAAAGAAAAGCAAAATTTCATCATTAAAACAAGCCCAAGCAGAACCAGCACAAAAAAAGGGAATTGAAATGGATGATGATGATGAATTAGGCGTGCCAGCATTTATTCGGAAAAAAATGATGTAAGGGTAGTTAAAATATTGATATTTTAAAGAGTTATATGACAAGTATAGCTCTTTTTGATTGAAAATATTTTTTTGGTTAGGCATTTATTGCTAGAAATTGTTGCTGGAATTATTGCTGTAGCTTGGTTAAAACACCCAAGAACTCAGAAATATTTTTTATTTTTATTAATTCTATTTTTTTTACTAAGCATTTATTGCTAGAAATTGTTGCTGGAATTATTGCTGTAGTAAAACCTAATTTAACTGCCTCAGTTAAGCGAGCTTCTAGTTTATTTACTTGTCGAATTTCACCACCCAATCCTACTTCGCCTAAAATAAGAGTTTTTCTATCAATTGTTTGATTAAGCAAAGACGAAATAATGGTCCAGCAAATTGCTAAATCTAATGCTGGGTCATCAACCTTTAAACCTCCTGCAATATTTAAAACAATATCCTGATTATTTAAATTAATATTAGCTTTTTTAGTTAAAACAGCAATTAAAATTTGTAAGCGGTTTAAATCAAAACCAGCAGAACGACGTTGTGGATAGCCAAAAATAGTTTTAGTAACCAGCGCTTGAATTTCAACTAAAAAAGGTCTGCTACCTTCCATAATACAACTAATAACTGAACCAGAAATATTTTGTTTAGTTTCTTCTATAAAAACCCGTGAAGGGTTTTTTATTTCTATAAATCCATTAACAGTCATTTCAAAAATTCCCAACTCGTTAATTGAACCAAAACGATTTTTAGTTGCTCGCAGTATTTTGTAATTATGAGTAGATTCTGTTTCTAAATAAATAACTGTATCAACAATATGTTCTAAAGATTTAGGTCCAGCAATTAAGCCATCTTTAGTAACATGGCCAATAAGAATAACAGCTATGTTGTCTTTTTTGGCAATTTCTAAAAAATTAACAGCGCATGCTCTAATTTGATTAACACTGCCGGCTTCAGATGGTATTATTGAAGAATAAATTGTCTGAATTGAATCAATAATAATTAATTTTGGTTTAATTTGCCTTAAAGCAGCTAAAATTTTTTCA
The DNA here is from genome assembly GCA_018813805.1 of Patescibacteria group bacterium. Taxonomy (GTDB): domain Bacteria; phylum Patescibacteriota; class Patescibacteriia; order Patescibacteriales; family GWC2-42-12; genus JAHJAP01. The sequence goes on along the minus strand of JAHJAP010000082.1, from coordinate 1,744 downwards.
ACATTTGTTTCATTTAAAAATTTGATTTTTTGAGGTTCAATTTTTAATCGATCAAAACGGTTTTTTATCTGACTAGCTGATTCTTCTCCGCTAACATAGATTGTTTCAGTATTAAACGCGTTAGCAATTTGGGCAACTAAAGTTGATTTGCCAATACCAGGCTCGCCAGATAATAAAACTAAAGATCCTGGCATTAAGCCATCGCCAAAAACACGATCTATTTCTTCAATATTAGTTTTTAATCTATTTAATAACCCATTTTTTTCATTTGTGGTAGGCAATTTATTTAAATCAATAATTTCAGCTGGAACTACTTGAAAAATTTTATTGTCAATAGTTTTTTGGTCAATTGTTTGCATTTGCAATGTTCCCCAACCTCCACACTCCAAACAGCGTCCGCTCCATTTTGGAGATTGGGCGTCGCAACTAGAACAAACATAAACAGTTTGGATTTTATGAGACATTTTGAAAACTATTTTAAATTAACTTTGTGCAGAGTTTCGTTGATTTTGTCAGTAAAATAAAGAAGAGAGCTATCAGAAGAGATGATTAAATTGGACATATTATAACTACTATTTGTTGTGGCAATCAATTTTTTTGAACCAGTTTTGATATTTATTTTATATAAATTATCTTTAGTATGTTCACTTAATTCTTCAAAAATCCCTGAGCCTTCCTCAAGTTTGTTTGGCACAGCGCAATATAAATCAATAGCATTGGCAAAAACGCATTTTTCAGCCCATGTTTCGATATTAAGTAATCGTCTATCATTTCCAATAGTATCTCCTATTGCATTAGCTACCCAAAGCGTTGGTTTAAAATTATTATTGCTAGAGTAAACACTATAAAGCAATTCATTGCCATCTGGCGTCCATTTTGGTTGAAAACCTCGCCCATTAATAACCATTGATTTGAAATTTTCTTTATGCAAGCCAACAAAGTAAACTTCTTGGCGATCAAAATCAACTCCTTCTGTAAACATGGCAACTGTTTGATTATTAGGCGACCATAATGGATAGACAGTTTTATCTTTATCGCCCAAAGGCTCTAATTGTTGAGCCCTAGAACCGTCTTCATTAACAACAGCTAGCCAGCGATTGTCTGGATCAAGTCCAATGCTTTTCATTACCAGCTTAGAGCCATCAGGAGCAAAGTTAAAATCTTTCCAATGAGCAGGCAGAGTAATTTGTTTTTTATTATCAAAGTCATAAACAACATTAGTGCCATCAGGATATTCAAGAATGGCTTTATTTTTATTGGGCGACCAAATAACGCTTTCTACTTGATGAAAAACTTTGTCTTCCATTAATGTTGCTTGGCCATCTTTATTTATGCGATAAAATTTTTCATCAGTTTTATTATAATATTGTAAATCATCGCCTTTACTGCTTAAAGTAGCTGCTAAACTTGGAGTTTCATTAAGCGCGTTGATTTGCGTTAATCCACCCAGTGCAACAGAACTAGCTTTACTAGAAGGAGTTTTTTCTGCTGACAAGCCAGTTGGTTCAATTGGTTCAACTACTTGTCCTGTGCCTGGTTTAGCTTGCGGCAAGCCAGTCGAAATTTCTGATATAATTGGTTCTTTAATAGATGGTTGAGTTTTTGGTTGTCTAAAAAATACCGTATAAAGCAAATAGCCTAAAATAAAAACTATTAAAATAAAACCAATAACCAAAAAAATTTTTTTATATTTTGTAAAAAATTCCATATATTGTTAAATTAAATAATTAATTTTGTTATCTTT
>JAHJAP010000081.1 GCA_018813805.1 Patescibacteria group bacterium | reverse complement strand
TTAATTAAATAATCAAAGTTATAAAAAATAATATTTAAAGGTGAATACTACAAAAAAATTTTATAAAATCTTATTTAAATTGATTTAAAATTTTCTCTTCTTCTTCTGTGAGTTTACGCTTAGCGCGAGCTTCTTCAAGTATTTTAACTTGTTCTTGAATGTTTTCTTTTGATAAATCAAAAATTTTATGCAAGGTGAGTGGATCAGATTTTACTTCACATGTTTTAGATTTTACTTCACATGTTTTTTCCTGAAGTTGTTTTCTTAAAATCAAAAACTTATGCCATCCATACCACGTAAGAAAAAAAAGAAAAACAGCAAATACAATAATCAAATATATTTTAATATCTGAATAGGTTAAAATTTGCGCAATTATTGATTCTTTTTTTTGTACTTCTTCAGAATAACTAGTGGTTGTCGAAGTTTGTTCTGAAATTTCTTTTTGTACTTCTTCAGAATAACTAGTGGTTGTCGAAGTTTGTTCTGAAATTTCTTTTTGTATTATAACAAACTCGTCACTTGCTACAGTAGAATTACCTGCTTTATCAAAAGCTTGAATTAAAATATTATGTTTTCCAAACGTTTGCAAGGGCAAGGTATAAGTATTGTTTTTTGTAGCCCCAAAGGCTCCTGTAAAAATTTCTTTTTCATCAATTTTTATTTTATAATAATTAACTCCTGAAAGAGAATCAATAATATCAAACGCTATAACTGGTTGAGAATTATTAGTTTCTTTGCCTTCAATAAATTTTATAACAAAGGAATCTGGCGGTTGAGTATCAATTTGAAAACGAAATTGCGAAACCTTTCCCCAACCGCTGAAATTGCCAAATTGCGCATAAAAATACCAAATTCCATCAGATAAATCAAATACTTTTTTTTCATTAATTGGCGGGGTATAAGCTACAACAGGATTTATATTTAAAGTTTGGCTAATAAGCAATTTAACGCTATTTACATTAGAAGGTACTTGCCAATTAAATTTCCCATTTTTTTGAGCATACCATTTAGTTGAATCAGAATGTGTTGATGAAAAAATTTGAGGCGCAGAAAGTAAACTAGAGCCAATAGAAGTTGGGGTTGTTTTAGGAGTAGCTGTTTCTGTTTTAGGAGTAGCTGATGTAGCGCTATTTAAATTAAAACTAGCATTTTTTGAATTTGTTAAAACATTAGTGCCTTTTCCATCATTAGCAAGCGCTAAACCATAAGAAAAATTAAAAAAAGCAACACCTGTTGCTTTTACTTTAAGTTTTATATTAAAAATTTTTCCTGCTGTTCCTGTAAATCCAGGATTTAGCATAAATCCTTCAAAATTAATTGTGCCAATATTATTTGAAAATGATGGTTCTTGAGCCCAAAAAGAAAAAATTGATTCATTTTTTAAAATAGAAACTACCTCAAGTTTGTCTTGCGAAAAAGAAATTACACCTGATGCGGCATTTATTATTTGATCTTCGCTTGAAACATTAATATTTAACGAAAATGTATCGCCAACAGCATAAGAACCAGAAGATGGAAAAAAATATAAAGTTGCTGCATTAGTAACTTCAGCGCAAAAAAATAGTAGTAAAAAAAGATTTAAACAAAATAATACAAAAAAATAAAAAAACCTTGTATGCTTTTGTATTTTATTAATGCGTATTAATGTTTTTATTTGTAAGACTTTATATATTTTTTCCATAAAATTTTACTAGCAATAAACACAATAACTAATACTATTGCTATAATAATTAAATTTAACCATGTTTTATGCTGTTTTAATAAATATTTTGGATCTGTAACAACAATTCTCTCATTTCCCGCCTTATCTATTGCCTTAACATAAATAAAACTTTCTAAATCTTGATCTTTTAAAACATACGGACTTGTTGCTTTTTCCCATGCGTCTGCTGCTATCTGTTTTTCAATTTTTCGCGATTCATATATAGCATAATCAGCAATACCCAACCCCTTGTCTTGTGTTGAAAAAACAATAAACCATTTTTTATTAAACATAGTTGGATTTTGAGCAATTTCTGGTTTAAAGTCTTCTGGCAAGTCTTTATCTTCTTGAGGAGTTAAAATATAATTTTTAAGAATTGCTGGATCTTTACTTAAATTCTGAACTTTAAATTCTAAATTTTTTACAATAGTTTTTGTTAATGTGCCTTTGCCGTCATTTAACAAAGATTTAACATCACGAATTTCAATAATGCCATTACCATTTGCTTTGGCTTGAAAAACAATAGAAAAAAGAAATCCTTTTGTTTCTTTATATCCTCCAGGAATAATACCTGCGTATGAAATATTAGACTTAGAATTTAGAAAAGGTTTTTCAACCCAAAAATTAATAATAGAATTTCCATCTTGTATTTCTTTTACTTCTAAAAAATTATCTGGAAAAAAAATTTTTCCTTCAACGGCGTTAATTGATTCTTCTGTAGTATTTAGAAAAACATCTACTATAAATTGCTCTTCTAGCGCGACCTGTTGTTTTTTTGATTCTAAAAATACTTCGGCAGCGTTTGCCGCAAAAATATCAAATAACAAAAAGCTAAACATAAAAAGTATAAATAAAATTTTAAATTTTTGTGTTTTAATCATTTAAATTCGGTTAATTGTTAAATATTAATTGTCAATTAGCCTGTCCAATAATACGCCATAATAGAAAAATCAACAATATCAATTTGCCCATTACTGCTAAGGTCAATGTCTGTAGGCAAAAAAGGTCGTTTATACCAATACGCTATAATAGAAAAATCAACCAAATTAACCCTACCATCTTTATTAAAATCCCCTATAATTACTGCTTGCTTAACAAATATATTTTTTATGCCAATTTTAAAATCAATTGGATAACTCCAGTCACTCTCTAGCTGATTATTTATTAAAGCCTTTGTTTTTACGCTATAATTTCCTTGTTTAAATAATAAAGTATTAAAATTATATGAATATGTTCCGTCTTTATTGGAAATAACTTTAACAAAAAATTCTTTACCTTTATCATAGGTAATTAAAATAATAATATCAGCTTGTGGCGCTGATTGACCAGAAACAATAATATCACTTCCTTGTTTTACTTCGCTTTTATCAACAGCAATAGTTGGTGAAATAAAAATATTGCTAATACTTGTTGTTGCTCCAGTAACTACACCTGTTGGGTAGGTTAAAACATTTGAACGCTGATTGTCTTTGTCTTCGCTATATAAGGAAAAAATATAATTTCCACCAAAAAAATTAGAAATACTTATTTGAAAATTAGCATTAAAATCAGCAATAGCGGTTGTAGCAATTTGACCATCTTTTAAAAGTGTTACAGTACTCTTGGGATAAGCTCTGCCAGAAAAAACAATAACTGTAACTGGCGGGGAATAATAATCACCACCGCTTCCTCTGTCTATATTATTTCCACTGCCCCCTCCTCCAGAAGAAGCTGTTGTGCAACCAAAAATATTAAAAGTACAATTTGCATTGCAATTTAAAGTCCCGCCAGTACCACCCAAGCTAATACAAGTTTGCCCCCCTAAGTCAGGTCCATCGCAATGTTCATTTTTTTTAACAACTTCGTCACCACAACCAGGAATAGTAGCAATAACATTATAATTTTTTTCTAAAGCAGCAAAAAGTGGTAGTGACAATATTATTAAAAAAAAGCTTAAAAATATTAAAAACAATCCTTTACGCAACGAACAAAAGGATATGATTTTTTTAGAATTAAAATTTTTTTTACGTAAAAATAAAGTAAACAAAATCATTCATTTATTTTTTTCATATTTATTCTTCATTTACTGGCTTGGTTGTAAAAATTCATTAATCGTATTTTCTAAAGTGCTATTGTTAGCGCTTTCTGATGTGCTTTGAGCAGCAGTATTAGTTTCTTCAATAGAAGAAGCTTTTTCTGTTTCTACAATTAAACTTTCTGCGGTTGTAGTTGTAGTTGTAGTTGTAGTTGCTGCAATTTCTTCAGTAATGGAAGTTGTCTCTGTTGTTGAAGTAGCAGGAATTTTCTTTTTTGCACTTTCTTGAACCAAGGGTAAATCAATTGAACCCAAATAGTCCTCGCATGTTCCTTCAAGTTTTTTCCATTCCTTATTCTCAATCCAAATACAATAAGCTTGTTTAGTAACTTGATCATAAAGCTGAATTTTTTCTGAAACTTCAAAATTTTTAACTTGAGCTTTTTCATTAGTTGAAGTTGCTGTAGTATTTTTTTCAGTAATAGAAGTGTTATCTGTTGTTGAAGTTGCTGTAGTGGTAGCTATTGCCATTGTTGTTGTTGCAATAATAGTTGTTATTGTTGAAGTTGCTGTAGTAGAATTTGTTAAACCTTGTTGATCTAAAGATACACTAACTGAACCTAAATAATCTTTGCACATTCCCTTAATTTTTTTCCATTCACCATTTTCAAGCCAAATACAATAGCCTTGTTTAGTAACTTGATCATAAAGCTGAATTTTTTCTGAAACTTCAAAATTTTTAACTTGCGCTTTTTCAATTTCAGCATTTTCAATATAAGCATCTTTTGTTGTTATTTTATTACTAATTATTTCCTTAACACTGGCTATTCCATCTTTAATAACCATTCCCAAAGAAGACAAAGTTTTTTCTACTTTTTTATCAAAATTAAAATATACGTCTAAAATCATTTTTCTAAAATCAAAAAATAATTCTGAAAAAGAATATTCTTTTCCAAAATCATCTTCAGTAAATGTTTCTGAAATCGCTGAAGTCGCCGTTGTTGTTTCTAAAATTTTATCTAAATTTTCTGAAATTTTTATATCTAAAGCATCTATTTTAAATTTTAAATCAACTAATTTTATCTTTTTTACTAAGCTTATTCCTTTATTCCAATTTGGAGTTTCTTCTTTTCCTCCAACAACACAACTTAAATAATATGCCTCATCTTTAAAATTAAACACCAATGGATTAATCTGGCCAAGTTTTGTTTCAAAAATTCCATTTTTTACTTTTACTTTATTTATTTTGGTCCAAGTTTCCTCCCAAAGAATTTTACTAGCATCTTCAATGCCCCAAATTTTAAATTTCATATGATAATCACCATCAACAACTACTTTTCCATAATCATCAGTTAATTTGGCTTGATACTTAATTTCAATAGCAGCTTGCGCTTCTTTCGTAAATATTGCTAAGCAAAAAACTAAAATTAAAATTGTAATATTTTTTTTATTCATGTTTTTTAATGGGTCTGTCGCCGAATACTCTTTCGAGTATAAAATTTCAAATTTTTAGGAAATTTTTTTAAAAAGTTTTGAGGGAATATGGTTGTATTAGCGAAAAAATTTTTAACAAAATTTACAAAAATTTGAAATTTTATACCGAATATGGTATTCGGCGACAGACCCTTAATAAGCAGCTGTACATATATAATTTACTATATTACTATATTGTCCTGTTGATTGAATAGCATCAGTTTTTAATTTATAAATCATTGTAGTTGTTTGACCTGTTGTTGCGCCTGAATGATAAGCCACTTCTTCTGAATTATTTGTTATTGCAGCATAAGTATCATCAGTTAAAAATCTATCTACAGTGCCTGTTTTTAATGAACTATCAGAAGTATGATAACCAAAGCCACTTCCAACAGACCATATAGCAGGCGCTGCATTAGTTCCTTGAACATCAGAAATTGTTTCATTGGTTTTTATATTTGTTAAATTTTGATCTTCAGAAACAGTAACCCAATAACCTGTTTCAGTATTAGTTGTTACTTCTAATTCTTGCGCGGCTACATTAGTAAAATTTGGAGTTAAACTACCAAAATTAATCCAACCTGAACCGCCAGTGGCAACAGTAGTTGTTGCTCCTTCTATATTTACATTATTATCTATTCCTAAAATATTAAAACTAAGATAAGCTGCTGGTATAATTTTAGAATTTCCAGCTATAAAAGGGAAATATTCTGTACTAACATTATCAGGAGAAGAAATAGTAAAATATGTTTTATCACCAATATACATTCCTACTGTTCTATCAATACCTGAAAACCAATTAATATTATAAGTAATAAAATAATAAGAATTTATTGTAGTTAAAATTTGTGTTGGATTAAGAATAATATTTGCTATTCCAGAAGAAAAAGGATTTTGGCCATAAGCAACCATCATGTCTTGATTTGTTTCAAAAATTTGATCTCCATCATCTTTCCAAATTTTAATTCCATCAACATCAATGTCTTGCATAGTAGAAGAACTAGTTTTATCTATTCGCAAACTTGTCCATTCTACTGTTCCAACAGTAGTGCTAGCCATTAGCATTGTCATAGTAACATCAACCTCTCCTTGATCAACTTCAGCTGGGGCTAAATTTGGCGGATCAATCACTATTTGATTAATAGGTTTAGTTAAATCCTTTGAATTACTGCCAAAATCAGGCGATCGATCAACTGTTTCACCTTCTAAGCCATAAGCAGTTTCATAATATAAATTTAAAAAATATATTGGTTCTTCAATATAAGTTTTTTTAGTATATAATTCAATATAACCAGGTGAACCAACAATTATTTTTAATCCTAAAGTCCCAGAATCATATTCTCCATTAGTTAAACTCACCCCTGAATAACCCTCCAAAACAGTCCAAGTGTTTTTATTGTCAACAGAATGCCTTAACCATAAATCCCATTTTGAAGAACCAATATATTCTGCTTCAAGTATATACCAAATATTAGCGTATTTTTCATCCGTAGAATTAAGATAAACTTTAGTATTCATACCTACAGATGGCGAAGACGGAATAGTATGAAATTTTGTTTTAACAAAAATATTATGGTAAGTATCAGTTAAATAACCATTATAGATTTCTTGTTGTTCTTTTGGAATTTCTTGCTGATCAGCTATTGGATCAGGATTATTTTCAGAAAGATTTTTGTAAACACCAATTCCTGGCCATGAAGTAATAAAATCATTATATTCGAGGTTATATAAAAGACTGCTAGAGTTTGGATTTCTGTCAGCATTAATATAAGCTGAGCCAAAAATAGTTTTAGCATAAATATTCCAAACAGTAGCAGTTTGATCAAAAAGACTTTCTGAAACTCTTATTTCTATATAACTATTAGGATCGCTTTCTATATTATACCCCAAACTATTATCAACCAAATTGTAATTTTCAGCATTTATATCAGTATATTCAGCCAATTTATTCCAATTAACCTCTTGATCAATGGATTTCCAAAAAGAAATAGTATAAACACCATTTATTTCAGGAGCGCTTGAACTTGCCGCGAAAAGAACAGCTTTATAAAAAAGATTAGCGTTATTATTAGGGTTTAAATAAAATTCATAACGATTTCCCTTGTTAATACGTAAAATATTATCAACTTTAATTTTCATATAAAAACCAACAGGATACCCATTAACTCCTTTATTATTTATTGCGTAAAGATGAGTCATATCAAGCTGATCTGATTGAATAATTGTATTATTTATTCCATCAACTTGATTATCAGTAGAAACAATATTATAATTTATTGGGAAATTTATTGCTTTAACAAAATTTATTTGGTCACCTAAATAATTAAAAAATATGATAAAAAATATTAAAAAATTTTTCATACTTTCACATATTTAGAACAAACCCGTACAAATATAAGTTAAAATCATTCCTGCATAATTTCCAGCTGGCTGATATGCATTAGCTTCTAATTTAAAACCAACATTGGTTGTTTCTGCTTCAATTGCTACACTATCTTTATAAACAATTTCATAAGGAGTATTGCTTTGGCTAAATCCAGCCCAAGAATCTGCCGCATTTACCCCAGTACCAAATCTAGCAGAACCACCACTTAAACTTGTATCAGATGTTGTATAGCCAAACCAACCAGTGTCTACACTTGGAACAGTAGAAGTTGGATTATAAATTGCTTCCCATTGTTGAGGAGCGGCATTAGTGCCAACAAAATCATCAATATTATTAGAACCTGAAACTAAATCTTGATTTTGCTGTACTGTTACTTGATATCCATTAACACCATTAGAAGTAACAGTAACTGCTTGACCCAAAACTACTCCTTGATTAACTGTTTGTTCACCAAAAGGCAGAGTTGTCGTAGAAGCAGCGACAACAGAATCTGTTGTCGCAGAATTAGTTCCTCCTAAAAGAGTGCTAGTAGCCATAGGCGCTATTGAAAAAGTTAAATTAGCAGCAACAGTAGCGCTAACTACAACTTGATCATCATCTAAAATAACTAATGCTAAAGTAGCTGTATCGCCAAAACTTCCAGCAAATCTTACTACTTGAGTGCCAACAACGCTTGGGTTAATAATTTGAGCATCACCTGTGACTCCAAATGTAGCATTAGTTCCAATATTTATTTTTATTACTGAAGAAGCTGCTATTGTTGAAGTTCCATTAGTAAAAGTAATAGTAGTAGCAGTAATCCCTACGCCAACAGTAGAACCAGAAGGAGAAGCAGCTAAAGTCATATTTACCTCATCATCTTTTAAATCAATATCAGTATAATCAACTGATCCTAAGTTAAAACCAGCTGGAAAAATAATAGTAATAGTCTCTCCTGCGTCTACTCCACTAGGACTGGTAAATTGAATAGTGTGATTAGCTAAAGTTGATGATTTAAGCCGACTCATTGTATCAGAAACAAGAGTTAATTGACTTGCTTTAGCAAAATTTATCCATGGCATAAAACAAGAAATTACAAGACAAAAAATTACCAATCTAGACATTAACATTAACTTTTTTTTGTTCATAGTTTTAAATATAAATTTTTTAAGACATTTATGTCATTCTGCAAAAAAGATATGGTTACGTCATTTAACATACTTTATACCATTTCGCCCATCCTAACCAATTCTTTAATTGCCTGATCTAAGGCTATAGAGGGAGATTTTACCATATTTTTATTTAAATAGAGTGCACCTTTTTTGATT
>JAHJAP010000119.1 GCA_018813805.1 Patescibacteria group bacterium | reverse complement strand
GTATATGCCCCAGGTAACCAGCCGGTCCTGGGAGCGTGGAGCGAAGCCCCCAGGCTGAAAGGTGTTGCGCAGAGCCAGGAAGCCAAATACGATCAGCGCGGTACCGCAAATTATTAAAGCCATGCCAATAGCCTCTAACCCATAGATTAGCCAAGGGATGCCTATCGCCACGCTAGTCAGGTCTAATCTTTGATACCAACCTATAATCAGCAAAACAGCAATCAAAGGGATAAACAAGATGAGTATAGCCGTGTTGAAGCAGTTCTCCACCATTACTATATTTTGTCCTTCGGGTTTAATCTGCAGAAATCTCCCGGTGCAGGCCAGCATTGCCCCGCCCTGCAAGGCCAACACTACTAATAAAAATATCCCAACCCCTTGCTCACCAATAAAATGCATGAATCCTCCTTATCGCCTAATCGGGATAGGGAGGAGCCTCGCGACTCCCCTCCTCCCACACCACCGGGCATACGGATCACGTACCACGGCGGTTCGGTTGATTAAGTCGGTCTAATAAACAGCCTTGGCAATCCCAGACGTGCAAAATATTTTGCTGTTAGAGCAAAAGCCAATCCCGGGCTGCGGCTCAGCCGCCATGGACCATGTGCCGATTTCGCCGTATTCCAAGCAAGATCTTTACTCACTCCGAGCTTTTTCAACTCCCGGTAGCCTCGGCGCCCCCATTGCTTCCAGAGATAACACCGAAGACGTCTTTTAACCCAGGAGTCTAGTTCTCTTAGGATATGACGCACCTCTGTAAAGTTGAAGTATGCCTGCCAACCTACCATAAACCGGCGGAGCTCCTTCACGATCACTTCAATGCGCCTCCCTCGAACACGGCAGGTAATTTCCCTAATCCTATTCTTGAAACGTTTGATCGATTTAGAACTGATGCGCCTGTTCAGCTTCGAACTGAAGGTAAACCCCAGGAATTGGCGTTTCCATGGTCGGTCAACAGCGCTTTTCGCCTCATTCACTGAGAGCTTCAAGCGTCGACTCAGAAATTGACTTACGCTTCGAAGGACCCTCGAACCCGCACGCCTGCTTTTGACATATATGTTGCAGTCATCCGCGTAACGCACGAACCGATGGCCGCGGCGCTCCAGTTCACGATCCAGATTATCAAGCATCAGGTTCGCCAGTAGCGGGGAAAGCGGGCCTCCTTGGGGAGTCCCCATTTCCGTTATGAGAAGCTTGCCTTCATGCTCTACTCCAGATCGCAGAAAACGTTGGATCAGAATGTTTGCCCGTTCGTCGGAAACCCGCTTTCGGACCTCACTCATCAGCTTATCGTGATTTACTCGGTCGAAAAACTTCTCCAGATCCATGTCAACAACCCATCCATATCCCTGTTTGAGATATTCCTGAGATTGTTTTATGGCTTGGTGGGCGCACCTTTCAGGTCGAAATCCATAGCTGGACTCAGAGAAGGTTGCGTCCCAATCTCGCTGCAGTACTTGCAGTAATGCCTGCTGGATGAAAAGATACAGCACTGTGGGGATACCCAGCTGTCGTATCCCCCCTCCGGACTTGGGTATTTCAACTCGTCTTACTGGGAGCGGAACATATGTCCCGCTCAATAATTGCCCGCGGATCTTCGGCCATTTCCTTTTCAGGCATTCAGGCAACTCCTTCACCGTCATACCGTCTATTCCAGGTGAACCTCCGTTCCGCTTCACATTTCGAAGAGCCGTCAACAGGTTATCCCTGTCTACAACCTTCTCCATAAGCTGTTCTTCTTCGACCGGACTAGCGGTGTCGGCTTTCGACGTGAACAATCCGCCCTTTATTTCAAAGGGCAACCACAATTGTTTTGCCGGTTTATTATTCACTCGTCTCTCGTCCTGCAGCCCTATCATTTAATCCCTTCTCAGGGAACCGTTCAGGCCTTCAGAGGTGGCATAACATTAAGTCTCGCTTCCGGTTAGGCTGAGAGTTTCCGATTCCTGCTCTTTCGATTGCAGGGCGGGTTCCTAGTTCAGCCATGCTTCAGAAAAACCATGTCTGTTTCAATCCTCCTACTATGCCTTCTGCTGACTTCTGTACAGCGGTCAAAGTGGATTGCTCCACCCTCAGTCCTTATTTCTAAGGACACTGTACAGATCTCCCAGGGTAAGACACGTAACTTTCAATGCATAAACGCCGGATTTATAAAGCACACCCCAATTGCGGATGGAGGACTTCGTGGTCACGTGCCCACTCGTCCCGGATGTACCACACCTCAGATCCGGTTCCTGTACGTCGCCCTGCATCTTTGGATTGGACTTCCTCCAGACCTCGCCTCACGGCGACGCCCTTGTCCTTCTCCTAACCTTAGGCTCCGCGAACACCTGGTACGGGGACTTCCACCCCGCTAGTTACGTGCCATGCCTG
>JAHJAP010000011.1 GCA_018813805.1 Patescibacteria group bacterium | reverse complement strand
TTTGAGAAACTTGAGTAAGTTGGTGTTGTAAAGTATCAGCGCGTTGTTGTAAAGTATCAGCGTATTGACGTTCTTTTTCTCGAGCCTTGCGTTCAGCCTCAAGTTGAGATTGTAATTGTTTAAACTTATTACCCATAGAAAAAATTTGGAATTTTATGTTTTTATGTTTAGAAACTCAACCCTCCTTAATCATCCTTTGTCAGTAAAGAAGCTCCTCAACCTACAAACTAAGAAGTTAAGAAGTTAAGAAGTTAAGAAGTTATTAATATTATACAATAAAAAACAAAAAAATAAAAACTACTACTAAAAACCTTGACAAAAAAAACTAAATCATTGATTTTTATCTAAAATTTTGTTAAATTAAATTTATATTTATTAAATTTTAACTTTTTAATTTCTTATGTCTGGACATTCCAAGTGGGCGACAACTAAACGGCAAAAAGCTATTGTTGATGCTAAAAAAGGAACAGCTTTTACTAAAATAGCAAAAATACTTACTGTTGCTGGTCGCAAAGGCAGTGATCCAACAACAAATTTTAGTTTACGCATAGCCATAGAAAAAGCTCATGCCGTTAATATGCCCAAAGATAATATTGATCGCGCTATTAAGCGAGGCATTGGCGAACTTAATAAACAACAGATTGATGAATTAGTTTATGAAGGCATTGGCCCTGCTAAAACTCAATTTATTATTAAATGTTTAACTGATAACAAAAATCGTAGTGTTGCCGAAATCCGTCATTTATTTATCAAGCACAATGGTTCATTGGGGGCAACTTTATGGAACTTTAAACAACAAGGAATTATTAGAATTACAAATTACGAACTGCAAAATAAAAATTTAAATTATAATAAATTTGAATTAGAAATAATTGATCAAGAAATAGAAGATATAATTAAAGAAAAAGAAGGGACAACAATTTACACCAAACCTGAAAATTTACAAAAAATTAAACAATTTTTAGAAAATAAAAATATTAAAACTGAATCAGCAGAAATTGAATATATTGCTAAAGAACAAATTACTTTAAGCTCTGAAGAAAAAATACAAGTAGAAAAATTTATTGAAGAATTGGAAAACAACGAAGACGTTGCGGACTATTATACAAATACAAATTTTTAATGGACAAACAAAAACAAAAAATAATATTAGGCATTGACCCGGGCATTGCTGACACTGGGTTTGGTATTGTTGTTAATCAAAATAATAATTTAACTTGTATAACTTATGGTAGTATTAAAACATTATCTAAAACAGATTTGGCTGATCGATTAGAAATAATAAATTTAGAACTTACAAAATTGATTAAAAAATATAAACCTAATTTAATTGCTGTTGAAGAATTATTTTTTTGCAAAAATGTCAAAACCGCGTTAGTTGTAGGACAGGCCAGGGGCGTAATTATGCTAACAGCTAAACAAAATAAAATACCAATAATTGAATTTACGCCTCTGCAAGTAAAACAGGCTGTTTCAACTTATGGCCGCGCTAAAAAAGAACAGATAAAAAAAATGGTTAAATTGCTTTTAAACCTTGAAGAATTGCCCAAGTCAGATGACGCCGCTGATGCATTAGCCATTTCAATTTGCGCTTCAAATTCACGAATGTATTTTTAATTTTGCTGGGTCTGTCGCCGAATACCGTATTCGGCGACAGACCCTTTCTAGAATTTAAAATTTTTTATATTCATTATTCATAATTTATACTTATGGTCAAAAAATTAAAAATAGTTTCTATTTCCGCTGAAGTCGCTCCGTTTTCCAAAACTGGAGGGCTAGGCGATGTTTGCCACAGCCTTCCAAAAGCCATTAAAAAACTAGGTCATGAAATTGTGGTAATTACTCCACTTTACGGAAAAATCATTGATGTTAAACAAAATAATTTAAAACTAATTTTTGAAAATATTAAAGTTTATTTAAATTTAAAAGATATTGTTTATATTAATTACTGGCAAGGATATTTAACAAATGATTTACCAATTTATTTTATTGAAAATAAAAAATATTTCTCTGTTAAAAAAAATATTTATGGTTCAACCCATGAAAATGTTCGCTTTTTAATTTTTGATATAGCTGCCTTAAAATTAATTTCTTTACTTAAATTCAAGGCCGATATTATTCATTGCCATGATTGGCACGCCGGATTAATTCCTTATTATTTAAAAACTGCCTTTCGCTACTCTAAAACTTTACACAAAATTAAAACCATTTTTACTATTCACAATTTAGCTTTTCAATTTGGTCATAATTGGTGGGAAATACCAACGTCCCAAAAAGATTATGGCCACACTCGCATTCCTTCTATTGATAACCCTGCCATTGAAAATCTTAATTTTGCTAAACGCGCTATCTTGTCAGCTGATATTATTAATACAGTTAGCGAACAATATCGCCAAGAAGTCTTAACTAAAAAATTCGGTTATGACTTGCATCATATTTTAAACAACCGTCAAAAAAAACTTTTTGGCATTATTAATGGGATTGATTACAAAACTTTTAATCCATTAAATGATCCTGGTTTATATAAAAACTATAATTACCAAAAAATTCATAGAAAAAAATTAAACAAAGAACACTTGCAAAAAAAAGTTGGATTGCCAATAAATCAAGACATCCCCATTATTGCTTTAACCTCAAGAGTTACTTTTCAAAAGGGCATAGAATTAATTTTAGAAATATTAGAACAGCTCGTTCGATTAAATTTACAAATTATATTTTTGGGAGATGGAGATAAACAATATATTACTAAACTTAAAAAACAAATAAAAAAACATTCTAAAAAAATAGTTTGGCTATCTTTTATTGAAAATCAAAATCTAGAAACTTTAATTTATGCTGGCGCGGATATTTTTCTCCTGCCCTCGCACCACGAGCCTTGTGGAATTAACCAATTAATTGCAATGCGCTATGGTTGTATTCCGATAGTTCATCATGTTGGCGGGCTTTATGATACAGTAACTAATTTTATTCCTAAAACTAATAGTGGCGATGGCTTTAGTTTTTCTAGTTTTGACAAATATTCTTTGTTTGCTACTATTATTAGAGCTTTAGAAAATTATCAACATAAATATATTTGGAGAAATTTAATGATTAGAGCGATGAAAAAATCTTCTAGCTGGGAAATTCCTGCTCAAAAATATATTGCGCTATATCGCTATGCTTTAAAAAATATTATAAAATAATCTAAAGCATAAAAAATATTCTCAAATAATTTTATGAAAATAACTTGGATAAATTTTCTCCATTTTTATCAGCCGCCGACTGCTAACAATGAAACTGTTATTGAAGCAGCTGAAAAAAGTTATAAAAGAATAATCAGCGCTTTAAAACGCAATCCTTCAATAGTATTTACTATAAATATTACTGGTTGCTTGCTAAATAAATTAGCTGATTTGGGTTATTATGATTTAATCAAAGACATTAATTATTTAATAACCAAAAAACAAATTGAATTAACTGGATCAGCCGCTTTTCATCCAATATTAGAATTTCTGCCTAATAAAGAAATTGATAGGCAAATTAAAATTAATGAACAAATACTTAAAAAATATTTTGGCATTAATTTTAAACCAGAAGGTTTTTTTATTCCTGAAGCAGCATATGGTCCTCATACTGCTAAAATAGTTAAAAAATTTAATTATCAATGGCTAATTCTTGATGAAATAAGTTTAACTGGCAAATTAAATAAAACAGATTCATCAGTTTTATATCTTGATAAAAAATCTAATTTAAAAATTATTTTTCGTGAACGAATATTTTCCAAAGATTATGTGCCAACAACAATTTTTAAATTAATTGAAGAACAACAAGACAAATTAATTATCACTGGAACTGATGCTGAGCTTTATGGCTTAAGACATACTGATTTTACCGCTAAATTTGAAAAATTGCTAAAACGCCCAGAAATTACTACCATAACAATTAGTAAATATCTATCTAATTTAAAAAATAAACAAACAATTTCTTTGGTTAATTCTTCATGGGAATCAACAGAAAAAAAATTAAAAAAGAACTTACCCTATCATCTTTGGTTTGATCAAAAAAATAATATTCAAACAAACTTATGGCAGTTAGCTAATTTGGCCATAACTGTTAATAATAAATATCAAACAGATCAAAATTTTTTTTGGTCAAGACAACACTTAGATAAAGGGTTGGCTAGTTGCACTTTTTGGTGGGCAAGCGCGCATGATTTTAAATTATTTAGTTCAATTTCTTGGAATCCTGACGAGATTGAAAAAGGCGTTAATGAATTAATTCGTAGTATTCGCGCTTTGGCTAATCCAAAAACAAAACAAATAAAAATTCAAGCAGAAAAATTATATATTAAAATTAAACGCCTAATTTGGCAAAAGCATTGGCATTATTATTGGTAAAGGGTCTGTCGCCAAATGCTCTTTCAGGCATAAAATTATAAATTTTTAGGAAATTTTTTTTAAAACTTTTGAGGAAATATGGATATATTGGCAAAAAAGTTTTTGAAAAAATTTACAGAAATTTGAAATTTTAGGCTGAATCCGGTATTTGGCGACAGACCATATAAATAATTTTATGAATAAAATCTATAATTTATTAAATGAAAAGTTTGTTATTGCTTTATTTAAAAAAGAAATTTTACCTCAGTATCCTGAGTTTTTTGACATTAAACAAATTAAAATTTCAACTATCAAAAATCACATCTGGGAAACAACTTATCATATTATATTTAAATTTCAAGTCACTTTTGCAACTAACAAACAAGAAGATAAAATTGTTTTTATTTACTGTACTGCCCATAGCAATGAATCGCGTTTAAACTCTTACGAAGCTTCAATGCTTCTTTGGCAAAATAATTTTAGTAAAAAAAATTTAAACATACCTCGCCCGCTTTTTTATTCAACTTATTTTAATGCATTTTTTTATGAAGGAGTTATTGGAAAAAATTTTTATCACTATATTCGACAAAAGAATTTTGTTGAAATTGAAGCGCTTATCATCAAAACAGCTGCTTGGCTTGCTAAATTACATCAACTACCAACTCAAAACATTAAAAATTTTAATACAACAAACAACAGAATTGAAACTGTTACTCCTGGTAAAATTCATTTTTTAAAGAGTATATTAGTTTCTTACCCTTATTATTATGAAGTTTGCTGCCAAATTTACGAAATTATCAACAACCAAGAAAAAAATTTTTTAAACAACAATAAAAAACGTTGGTTAATTCATGGCGATGCTCATCCTGAAAATATCATTAATACTGGACCAAATAACATTGCCTTTATTGATTTTGTTGATTTTTGTTTAACTGATTTTGCTCGCGACTTAGGCGCTTTTTTGCAACAATTAGAATTTATGACATTACGAAAAATTAATGATCCAATTTATACTAAAAAAATCCAACAACTTTTTTTAACAACTTATTTTAACATTACCAAAAAAGAATTAGATTCAAATTTACAAAACAGAATAGACAACTATTACAACTGGACAGCTTTAAGAACTGCCACATTTTTTTTGTTAAAAGCTCAGCCTGAGCCAAAACGCGCTCATGGTTTGTTGGTTCAAATTTGTCAAAATCTAAAATTACGTGTTAATATTTAAGTAGCTATATCAAAAACGCTATATTCAGGGTCTGTCGCCGAATACCATATTCGGCGACCCATTCAACTTAAATTTTCAAATTTAAAAAAATACACATATTTAGTAATAACTTTTAATTCAACTCTATGCTAATTGATTTACAAATTCATTCGGTTTACTCTGATGGCTATTTGACACCAAGTCAATTAGCTAATTTTTTATCAACTCATAATATTAAAATAGCTGCCTTAACAGATCATAACACAATCGGTGGTCTTGAAGAATTTAAATTAGCTTGCAAAAAGAAAAAAATTAAAACAATTAACGGCTTAGAGCTTTATGTTAAATTAAACCACAAAAAATTCAATCTTCTGTGGTACAATTTTAATCAACACCATCCTGATTTACATGCTCTTTTAAGAACCAGTCAGGCTAGGCGTCGCACGCAAATGAGAAATGCCTTAATAAAACTAAAACAGCATGGTTTACAAATAAATGAAAATCAACTTTTAGATAACTATAATCATTATATTCCACTTAATCACATTATTGATCGCGTTGCCAAAATACCATTTAATCAAAAAATTATTGCCAAAACATTAAAAACTAAAACCCCTAATCAAGAAGAAATAATGATGAAATTTTTTAAAAATCCTGCTTTTGCTAAAATCAATGAAAGTTACATTGGATTAAATCAAATTTTAAAATTAAGAACAAAAATCCACGGGCAACTAATTTTAAATCATCCCGGCAAATATAATCGATTGCATACAAATTTTATTAGTAATCTTAAAAAATTAGGCATAGATGGCATAGAGGTTCTTTCACCTCATCACACTATTGGCACAACCATGCATGTCCAACTCTTAGCTCAAAAATATAAATTAATTATGACTGGCGGTTCAGATTTTCACTGCATGGAATTAGCGCAAGTTGCTTTAACTAGCTGCTATAATTATTTTAAAATTGATTCCAAATATTTAACCAATATTAATAAAATAATCGATTAATTCAATGAAACCACATCATTTAATTTTTGAAGGCGCAGAGCTAGCTGGTAAAAGCTGGCTAATGTCTCAAGTCTATGATTTATTAGAACAACGTTATAACCAAAATCATTTTATTCTTGATGGTTGTCATTGGTTTAATTGCGATGTTGGTGTTTATGGCACGAAACATGGCCAACTAATTATTAAATCTTATTTAAAAATTTTTACTGAATTAAAAAATAAAAATTTACTAGCAGAAAAATTTTATTTATCTGACATTATTTATAATCGCTTACATCGCCATAAAGAAATAGATTATCAAGATATTGAAAAACAATTACAACAATTAGATTTTAAAATAATTTTAATAACTTTGCCTGAAGATAAAAAAACAATAGAGAATAGAATTAATGATCATATTAAAATTTACCCTCATTATGAACGAATTCTTCAACAACCAAGCTGGCATATTAGGCAACAAGAAGAATACTTAAAAGAAATTAAAAAAATTAATTTACCATATTTAATTATAAAAACAGAAAAATTACCTGATAATAATTTAATTAAACAAATATTAAAATGGATTGATGAAAAATAATTAAAAATAATCAACAATTGTTATGATTTTTAATAAACCCACAATTAAAGTTTTATTTCTTTCAGCTGAAGTCTCGCCCTTGGCAAAAGTTGGCGGATTAGGAGATGTGGCAGGCGCCTTGCCAATAGCTTTAGCTAAACTAGGCGTTGATATTAGAATCTGTATGCCATTTTATGGTCTGATTGACACGCGAAAATATTTAGTTAAAAAAATTATTAGTAATTTATCAATACCAATAAGCAATAAAAACGAGGTTATTAATGTTTGGCAAACTTATTTACCTAAAACAAAAATTCCTATTTATTTAATAAAACACAATTCTTTTAATTCTAAAGAAATATATATTGGCGAACGAACAATATTAAACAATAAATACACCAGAAAACCAGATGACTTAAAAAGATTTTCTTTTTTTACCCGCGCTGCTTTAGAAATAACAAAAAAATTATCATTTCAACCAACCATTATTCATGCTAATGATTGGCACGTTGCCTTAGTCGCTGATTTTATAAAAACATTTAATAAGCAAAATAATTTTTTTGCTGATACAAAAACTCTTTATACTATTCATAATTTAGCCAACCAGGGAATTGCTAAGCCCAATATTGTTGGTTACACAAAGATTAATCCAAACTTGCCGATTATTAAAGTTGATGCGCAAGATGGAGATGTTAATTTTATGGTACAGGGTATTTTAGGTTCTAATTTAATTAATACAGTAAGCCCTACTTATGCTAAAGAAATTTTAAATCATTACCAAGGCGCTGGGTTAGACAATGTGTTAAAAAAAAGAAAAAAAGATCTTTATGGAATTATCAACGGCATTGATACTGATTTTTTTAATTCAACTACTGATAATTTAATTTATCAAAAATATTCACTAAAAACTTTAAGAAAAAAAATAAACAACAAATTAACTTTACAAAAACAATTAGGCCTGCCAATTAATAAAAATATTGCTTTAGTTGGATTAGTCTCTCGCTTGGTTTGGCAA
>JAHJAP010000010.1 GCA_018813805.1 Patescibacteria group bacterium | reverse complement strand
ATCAAGTTATACTAGCCTATGGATTATTTCCAAAGTTATTTAAAAAGAGCGATAAAATGGGATAATGGAAATCAAACAGTAGAAAAATTAGGAGCAACCTTAGGATATCAACCAACTTAATTAGAGGTTGATATCCTAAAATTATTTCTAATTGGAACTCTGACTTTATTTTAAAATTAAAAAATTAGTTTTAGGACAGTCTGACCTTCTGGCTTTGAAAAAGCCGTTGAGTTCTGTTTTGGTGCTCTTGGTAGGAATCGAACCTACGTCTAGGGCTTAGGAGTCCCTTGTTCTATCCACTGAACTACAAGAGCAATTGATATAATTAAGAGCTGAATGCTGAATACCGTATTCGGCATTCAGCGATAGACTTATTAACATTTGACTTTTAACTTTCTTTGACAAATTCGCAATACTTGCCTAAAATTAGTATACTTATCTTTTGGGTCTATCGCCGAATACCATATTCGGCATAAATTTCCAAATTTTTGTAAATTTTGTCAAAAACTTTTTCGCTAATATAACCATATTCCCTCAAAACTTTTTAAAAAAATTTCCTAAAAATTTGGAATTTTCTACTCGAAAAAGTATTTGACGACAGACCCCTTTTATTTAATTATTTTAATTTAATTTTATGTTTAACAATCAAAATCAAGAAAAAGGCTTTAAAGATATTGAAACGATAATTGGGCCATCAGTAAAAGTTAAAGGAGATTTTCATGGTACTGGCAATATAATTATAGAAGGAATTGTTGAGGGCAATTTAAAAACTAACGGCAATTTACAAGTTGGTAATAAGGCTAAAATTACTGCTAATATTGAAGCCAAAGAAGCAAAAATCAGTGGAGAAATAAGGGGAAATATTAAAATTAATGGTTATTTAGAGATAACAACAGCAGCTAAATTTTTTGGCGATATTGAAACATCAAGCCTATCAATTGAACAAGGCGCGATTATTAATGGCAAAATTACTATGCCCATTGAAAAAGAAGGGCTTAAAAAAATAGTTTAATGAATATTTATATTTACGATTCTTTTTTGAGTCACAAAAAATACGATCATATTTTAGCTAACATTGAAACACGCATTGTTGATTTAGGTCTTGGCGGTAAAATTATTCGCTTAAATATTACAAATAATATCAATGAAATCGTTGATTACGAAATTAAACGTGGAGCTAAAACAATTATAGCAGTAGGTAATGATCAAACAATTAATCATGTTATTAATTCAATAGCTAATTGTCAGGAAGTGCCATTAGGCATCATACCAATAGGCAAAGAAAATAACAACATTGCAAATGCTTTAGGTATTAACACTGAAGAAACCGCCTGTGAAATTTTATCAGCCAGACGAATCTCTTGTTTAGATGTTGGTTTAGCAAATAATACTTATTTTCTCTCGCATGTTTCCAGTAATAACCAGGAAACAATATTAGAAATTAGCCAAAATTACTCAGTAGAAACAACCGGAAAAGGAGAAATCAAAATAATTAATTTATTGCCATATAATGAAAATTTGCCTTTTAAAACAAAAATTAATCCTCAAGATGGCATTTTAGAGTTATTTATTAAAACTACGACTACTAAAAAACTTTTTTTTAAAGAAGTTGGCCATTCTTTTTTTCAAATTAAAAAAATAATTATAAAAAATAAAAAATTTCCTATTATTCTAGATGGCTGTAGAAGCATTAAATCGCCAGTAGAAATTAGTTTATTAAGAAAAAAATTAAATATTATTGTAGGACGTAATCGTAATTTTTAGTTTTTAATTTATACTTTTTTGATCTATAACTTTTTGATTTTCATTTTTAAACAAATAAAACTGCTGTAAAATTGTTAAAACTGTTGTTATTAGCCAATAAAGAGCTAAACCGCTTGGAAAAGTTAAACCAATAAAAATTGTTAAAACTGGCATAAGATATAGCATTTGTTTATTCATAATAGCCATCATGTTTTCATCTTTAGCTTCTTGATCTTTAATAGCTGCTTGTTTGGTATTCATCATTTTCGCCTGCCAAAACTGAGCTAGTCCTGCTAAAACCGCTAAAATTACATTAGGTTTTGCTAAATCTATTATGCCAAGAAAAATAGAGTTAATAGCTGCTGGTTGATCAATAAAACTATAAACAAGATTCAATGACTTGCCGCTTAATCCATCTCTAAATACCAAAAAGACAGCCCAAAAAAATGGTAATTGAATTAATAATGGCAAACACGAAGAAAAAGGATTAACTTTTTCTTTTTTATATAGTTCTATCATTTCTTTGCCCATTGCTTCTTTATTGTTAGCGTATTTTTTCTTTAATTCATCAACTTTAGGCTGAAGATCTTGCAATGACTTTTGCGACTTGATTGATTGTTTAGATAAGGGCCATAAAAATAGTTTAATTAAAACAGTCATTATTATTATTGCCAAACCAATACTATGACCTGGAATAATATTGTAAAAAAAAATCAATAAATTTAAAATTGGTTGATAAAAAACTACATAAAAAAAATTAGACATAGAAATAAAATTTTTAATTTTTAAATATTTTCTCTAAAATTTAAACTAATTACTTTAATGGATCCCAACCGCCTTGATTAAAGGGATTACAACGTAAAATTCGCCATAAAATCTTGATACTACCTTTAATTACTCCATGTTTTTCAATAGCTGCTATGGCATAATTAGAGCAGGTTGGCTGAAAACGACAAAAACCATTTGGAAAAAAAACTTTAAAAATTCCATGATCAAAAGACAAGGTGCGTTGATATAATTTTAACAATTTAATAAGAAAATAGCGAGGATAATAAAATAGCATAAAAAAACAAATAACTACATGAACTTTAAGCTATAAATTATAATAAAATAGATTGTCCCCGCAAATGAGTAGCACAATGACAAGAAAAAAATGAGTTTATTTTTTATTCAACTTTACAGGTTTTATAGGCTTTTTTTATTTAAACATTTTAAGTTTTTTTAATCCCTGATCAAATATTTCAGTAATTTCTTGATAAGTTTTATTATTTACGCCAGGTAAAGCTATAACTAAAATATCATAACCAGTTTTTAATTTACTTTCAATTAATCTAAATATTTCTTTAATGCTGCGTTTAAATTTATTTCTATCTGTTGCTTTTTTGCTAACCTTACAGCTAATTATTATTCCTAAACGATTTATTAAATTTTCATTTAAAATAACTTTAACGCCAATATTTTGATTATAGCTTGAGCGTCCATATTTAAATACCTTATCAAACTCCTTGTTTTTAGTTAGCCTCCCAGTTTTTACTAACATATCTTTAATGGATTGCGGATTACAAGGGTCTGTCGTCGAATACCGTATTCGGTATTCGACGACAGACCCTACAAATTATTTTGTTAATTTTTTTCTGCCCTTGGTTTTACGTTTTTTTATAACATTACGACCAGATTTTAAACTCATTCTTTTTCGAAAACCATGTTTTTTTTGAGCGCGCCGTTTATTTGGCTGATATGTTCTTTTTGGCATAAATTTTATCTTTTCTTTCTCACAAATTAATAAAAAAAGCATAGCATTGATTTTTTGTTTAGTCAAAAATTGCACTATTGCAGAGTTAAAGTTACCCCTTTGTAAAGAAATAAATATTGTTGTTGTTTAAAAATTAAAAAATGTTTGCAATATTATTTTTTTAAATAGCTTAATTTACAATAACTGTATAAAATATACTTATCCCCCTGTTATTAACAATTTTTAAACATTGCTCTGTATTTTATTTGCTGTTACAATTCTATAAAGTAATATTTTGACTTTTTAAAAAATTTTTTATAAACTAAATTTCATTACATTAACTTGTTTTTTTTATTCTTATTTCTTAAGGGTCTGTCGCCAAATACCGTATTCGGCGACAGACCCCTTAATTAACTCTTAAATTCCTCATGCTATGAACAATGAACAACTTTGGCAAGCGGTTTTAGGGGAAATTGAATTAAATTTATCGCGAGCCAATTTTACTACGTGGTTTAAGAATACGTTTATTTCTTTTTATGAAAACGAAAAAGTAATCATTTGTGTGCCTAACACTTTTACTAAGGTTTGGTTGGAAAAAAAATATCACCAAAAAATCGCTAATGCCTTTAAAAATACAGGGCATTCCACTATTAAAGAGATTATTTATAAAGTTGAAATTAAAAAAATTAACCCACTTAGTGATTTATTAAAAAAAGACAACTCAGACAGTATTGACAATGCAGACAGCACAAAAAAAGATGATGATACATCCCACAAGCCATTGGTTGTTAATCGTTTTGGCCTTAATGCTCGTTATACTTTTAATAGCTTTATTGTTGGTAAAAACAATGAATTAGCTCATGCCGCTTGTCAGGCCGTAGCTGCTAACCCTGGTCATATTTATAACCCTTTATTTATTTATGGCGGCGTTGGATTAGGAAAAACCCATTTACTCCAAGGAATTGGCCATGAATTAGCTAAAAGAACAGACAAAGTTCTTTATGTTTCTTGTGAAAAATTTACTAATGACTATATTCAGGCCGTACGCAATGGTCAGGCCAAGGACTTTAAAGACCATTATCGCAATGTTGACCTTCTTCTTGTTGATGATATTCATTTTATGGGAGGTAAAGACGGAACTCAAGAAGAGTTTTTCCATACTTTTAATGAACTTCATCAAACCAATAAACAAATTGTCATTTCTTCAGATCGTCCGCCAAAAGCTATTCCAGCCCTTGAAAAAAGACTTTTATCTCGCTTTGAATGGGGTTTAATTGCCGACATTTCTATGCCTGACTTAGAAACTAGAATTGCTATATTGGAAACCAAATGTAAAGAAAAAAATTATAGATTAGAAAAAGATATTTTAGTTTATATAGCTGACAATATTCAAAGCAACATCAGAGAATTAGAAGGAGCTTTAAATCGCTTAATTGCTTTTTATGAGTTTAACAACACTCAGCCATCAATTAGTACCACCAAAAACGTTTTATCTGGGATTATTTCTAGTTTTCAAACAAGGTCCACTACTGCCAAAACCATTATTGAAGCAGTGTCTAAGTTTTTTGATATTACAATAAAAGATTTAGTCGGCGCTAGTCGCAAAAAAGAAACAGTTGTTCCAAGACAAATTACAATGTTTTTAATGCGCAAAGAGATTAACGCATCTTACCCATCAATTGGCCATGAATTGGGTGGTCGCGACCACACAACAGCTATGCACGCATTTAATAAAATAGATAAAGAAATACAAGAGAACGAAAGATTAAAACAAAACATTAGTTCAATCAAACAACTCATCTATAACAACTGTTAATAAGCTGGTTAATAAAAAGTTATTTTAAAATTCTTCTTGTTAATAAATAAAACCCAAGCGCAATTATTAACACACCCCATCAACACCAACGACCCAGTTATTTACATTAAAAACACAAATCAAAAATACAAAAACTAATCTAAGTTTAAACAAATAATTAAAATTTTATTATTCATCAACAGTCTTATTGTTATTATTATTTTAT